>JAGXHB010000280.1 GCA_024636425.1 Roseobacter sp. | reverse complement strand
TGCAGCTGTCTGCCCTGCCCGACGGCGCACTCGGGCAAACCACGCTGTTCTTGCAGCGTGCCAACAGCGAAACCGGCGTCCTGCAGCCCGAGACGCTGGAGGCGGATCTCGCGCGCCTTGGGTCGGGCCCTGGCAGGGTCATGCGCGATGCCGTTCAGGCAGCAGGGAAGATTGCGGATCTGGGGCGTTGGCGTGCGGATGCGGGCCGGGCTGCATCGCTGGCCGTTTCTGCGCATAAGTTGGGCGGGCCGAAAGGAACTGGCGCGCTGATCGCGGGGCCGGAATATACGCCCGGCCTGATGGATCCGATCCTGCGCGGCGGCGGTCAGGAACTGGGACGGCGGGCAGGCACGGAGAACGTCATCGGCATCGCTGGATTCGGCGCGGCATGTGCTGCGGCTGCCCGTGATTTGGCCGATGGCGTCTGGGAGCGGGTTGAAGAACTTAGAAATGTTCTAGAAAAGGCCCTTGAGGAGACATCAAGGAAGACTATTTTTGTAGGGAACGCAGTTGAGCGCCTGCCGAACACCTCTTGCTTTATCACGCCCGGCTGGAAGGGCGAGATGCAGGTGATGCAGATGGATCTTGCGGGCTTTGCGATCAGCGCGGGGTCTGCGTGTTCCAGCGGCAAGGTTGCCGCAAGCCGGGTTCTGACCGCCATGGGCTTTGACGCGGAAGAGGCGGGATGCGCCGTTCGCGTGTCGCTGGGTCCGTCGACGACCGAAGAGGAGGTCCTGCGCTTTGCAGATGCATGGGCCGCGAAATTGAAGAAACACGAAGAGCGGGCCGTTTGACGCGCCCCATTGGAAGGACAAGAGCATGGACAACACAATCGTAAAAGAAGGTGTCGATCAGGAAACAGTAGATGCCGTGCGCGAAGTCGGCGGCGCCTACAAGCATGGCTGGTCCACCGACATCGAAATGGATTACGCGCCGATGGGCTTGAACGAGGATATCGTCAAGCTGATCTCGGAAAAAAACGAAGAACCCCAGTGGATGACCGACTGGCGGCTTGAGGCGTATCAGCGCTGGCTGACCAAGAAAGAGCCGAACTGGGCGATGGTCGATTATCCTGAAATCGATTTCCAGAACCAATATTACTACGCCCGCCCGAAATCCATGGCGGTCAAGCCCAAGTCGCTTGACGAGGTCGACCCGAAGTTGCTCGCGACCTATGAAAAGCTGGGCATTCCTCTGAAAGAGCAGATGATCCTTGCAGGCGTCGAGGGGGCAGAGGAGCTGACCGAAGCGCCACGCCGGGTGGCCGTTGATGCGGTATTCGATTCCGTTTCAGTCGGTACAACCTTCCAGAAGGAACTGAAAGCGGCGGGGGTCATCTTCTGTTCGATCTCCGAAGCGATCCGCGATCATCCGGAACTGGTCAAGAAGTACCTCGGTTCGGTCGTGCCTGTGAATGACAACTTCTATGCAACGCTGAATTCCGCCGTATTTTCTGACGGGTCTTTCGTCTATGTGCCGCCGGGTGTGCGCTGCCCGATGGAGCTGTCGACCTATTTCCGCATCAATGCGGAAAACACAGGTCAGTTTGAACGCACGCTGATCATCGCGGACAAGGGCAGCTATGTGTCCTATCTTGAAGGCTGCACGGCCCCGCAACGCGACGAATCCCAACTGCACGCCGCTGTGGTCGAGATCATCATCGAGGAAGACGCGGAGGTGAAATACTCCACCGTGCAGAACTGGTATCCAGGCGACGAGAACGGCAAGGGTGGGATCTACAACTTCGTGACCAAACGTGCCGATTGCCGGGGCGACCGGGCCAAGGTGATGTGGACGCAGGTCGAAACCGGGTCTGCGGTGACGTGGAAGTACCCGTCGTGCATCCTGCGCGGCGATGACAGCCAGGGCGAGTTCTATTCGATCGCCATCGCCAACAACATGCAGCAGGCCGATACCGGCACCAAGATGATCCACCTCGGAAAGCGCACGAAGTCGCGCATCGTCTCCAAGGGGATCTCGGCGGGCAAGGCGCAGAACACCTACCGTGGTCTCGTGTCCATGCACCCCAAGGCCAAGGAATCGCGCAACTATACGCAATGCGACAGCCTGTTGATCGGGTCCGAATGCGGCGCGCATACGGTGCCTTATATCGAGGTCAAGAACAACTCGAGCCGGGTGGAGCACGAGGCGACGACATCGAAAGTGGATGACGATCAGCTGTTCTATTGCCGTAGCCGCGGCATGGACGAGGAAGAAGCTGTGGCGTTGGTCGTGAACGGGTTCTGCAAGGATGTGCTGCAGGCTCTGCCGATGGAGTTTGCCATGGAAGCGCAGGCGCTGGTCGCTATCTCGCTTGAAGGCTCTGTGGGGTAAGTCATGCTGCCGTATCGTTTGACATGGGAGATTATCGCGGCGTCGCTGGTTTTCTGGGTGCTGATCACCTTGTGGGAAACCGGCGGCCTCGGGGCGGAAGGATTGCGGGTCAACTTCTTTCGCGCGCTGATCTTCGCCATGATCTATGGCGCAATTCGGGTGGCACTTGTTGTCTTCAAAGGGAAAGACAAATGATCCTGACGACGACACAATCCATCGAAGGGCGCAGCATCACGGGCTATCAGGGCATCGTGGTGGGCGAGACGATCATGGGTGCCAACTTTGTGCGCGATATGTTTGCCCGCGTCACGGATATTGTCGGGGGCCGGTCGGGGCAGTACGAGAACAAGCTCCGCCATGCCCGCGAAGCCGCGATGGCCGACCTTGAGGAAGAAGCCCGCGCGATGGGGGCTGACGCTGTGGTGGGCATCGACATCGACTACGAAATCATCGGAGACAGCATGATGATGGTGTCCGTCTCCGGCACGGCAGTTCGGCTGGGCTGATGACTGCTGCCGCCGATACCCAGCCCCTGCGCCTGCATTGGTGGAAGGCAGTTCCCAACTTCGGGGACGCGATCAGCCCTGTGGTGCTGGAGCATGTGTCCGGTCGCGCGGTGGTTCATGCCGGTGTCAATCAGGCAGAGGTGTGGGCTGTGGGGTCGTTGGTGCAGGTCGTCAAACGGGCTTATGCGTCGGCCAAGTCGGTTAGACCGCTCGTCTGGGGAACGGGGTTGCTGCATCCGGTCCATGGCACAGGTTTCCGTGCGCATGTGGACATAGCACTTGTGCGAGGGCCGATCACGGCCGATCTGCTGGGGCTCGAAGTCTCTCGCTTTGGTGATCCGGGGTTGCTGATCAGTGACGTGTGGCCACATGAGCGTGCACCGGGTGGCAGGATCGGCGTCGTGCCGCATCATACGCTGGTGGAGGATGTGATGCTGCGTGCCTTGATTGAACTCGACCCGAAGTATCACGTGATTGATCCGCGCCGCCCCGCGGCAGAGGTCTGTGCCGAAATCGCCGTCTGCGACCATGTCTTTGCGTCATCGCTGCATGGTCTGATCGTCGCGGATGCCTATGGTGTGCCAAACACCTGGGTTGCACCGATCGGGCAGTCGCGTCTCAAGTACCTCGACTATGCCGCGTCGGTCGGGCGGGCGATGCCGTCGCCCATCATGATCGAGGATATCCCGATGGCCCATCTGCCGGACCCGCGCGAAAGCCTCCCGTATCAGGGTGGTATAGATGCCTGCAAGGCTGCGCTTTATGATAGCTTTCCCAAAGGCTTATGCGCGAAAGTTGCGGCATGACTTTAACTTTGAACAACCATACCCCGATGGGGTTTTCATTCACTGAATTCGCTGCCATTGCAGTGCCAACACTAAGGAAAAGGAGCCTCCCATGCTGAGCATCAAGGGCCTGAAGGTCAAACTGAAAGACGAAGACAAACAGATCCTCAAGGGTGTCGATCTGGAGATTGAAGCGGGCAAGGTACACGCAATCATGGGCCCGAACGGATCGGGCAAATCGACGCTTTCCTATGTCCTTTCGGGCAAGGACGGGTACGAAGTTACGGGCGGCACTGCCGCGCTGGAAGGGATCGACCTGCTGGACATGGACCCCGAAGAACGCGCCGCTGCCGGCCTGTTTCTCGCGTTCCAGTATCCTGTGGAAATCCCCGGCGTGGGGAACATGACGTTCCTGCGCACTGCTGTGAACGCACAACGCAAGGCCCGCGGCGAGGAAGAGATGTCCGCTGCAGACTTCCTCAAGGAAGTCCGTGCCCGTGCCAAGGATCTGAAGATCGACGCCGAGATGCTCAAGCGTCCGGTCAACGTGGGTTTTTCAGGCGGTGAGAAGAAGCGGAACGAAATCCTGCAAATGGCGATGCTTGAACCCAAGATGTGCATCCTTGACGAGACGGATTCGGGCCTGGACGTGGACGCGATGAAACTGGTAGCCGATGGCGTGAACGCGCTGCGCACCCAAGGGCGCGGATTTCTGGTGATCACCCACTACCAGCGCCTGCTCGACCATATCAAACCCGACGTTGTACACATCATGTCGGATGGTCGCATCATCAAGACTGGTGGTCCGGAGCTTGCGCTTGAAGTCGAAAACAACGGATACACCGACATCCTCGCCGAGGTGGCGTAATGGCCGAGGCAGCAACCAAACAAACCCCGACACAAGCGATGATCGGATCGCTTGAGATGCCGCAAGGCGGATGGACCGAGGCTGCGCGCAAGGATGCTTTGTCGCGCGTCCAAGCCGTAGGCCTGCCGCAGCGACGTGATGAATACTGGAAATACACCCGCCCCGACACGCTGGTGCAGCCCACGCCTGAAGCAGCAAGCCTGCGCTCCATAGAGGAGGCCGCGCTTTTCGACAGCACCGATCGCCTGAGGATCGTATTTGTGGACGGTGTTTTTGATGCCGATGCGTCAGATGAACTGGCTCTGGAAGGTATCCGCATCGAGCGACTGGCCGAAGCGACATCCGACCTGCATTGGGCGCGTGATCTTTATGGCACGCTTGAGACGCGGGGGCAGACGCCTGTGGCACGCCCGTTGGCGGCGCTTAACACAGCGTTTGCGCGCGATGGTGTGCTGATCCATGTGACAGGCACGCCGTCCAAGCCGGTGAACATCATCTACCGTCGCACATCCGAGACCGCCGATGCGATGCTTCATCACGTGGTGAAGCTTGACGCAGGCACCGAACTGACGGTGCTGGAAAACGGGCCTGTTGCTGCGCGGTTTAACGCGGTGCTTGAGGTCGAGGTTGCGGATACGGCGACTTTTCATCATGTCCGCGCTCAAGGGCGCGACCATGAGCAGCGCGCGGCAACCCACATCTTTACCCGTCTTGGCACGGAATCGACCTTCAAGTCGTTTACCCTCACGGCCAATGGCGCGATGACGCGCAACGACTGCGTGATCGAACTGACGGGCGACGATGCAACCGCGCATGTCGCGGGCGCTTGTGTCGGCGACGGACCGGATTTTCACCACGACGACACGGTGTTCATCACCCACGATGCGGTGAATTGCGAAAGCCGGCAGGTGTTCAAGAAGGTCTTGCGCAATGGTGCAACCGGCGTTTTCCAAGGCAAGATCCTGGTCAAAGCCGGTGCCCAGAAGACGGATGGGTATCAGATCAGCCAATCGCTTCTGCTGGACGAGGATAGCCAGTTCCTCGCCAAGCCGGAGCTTGAGATCTACGCCGACGATGTGGCCTGTTCGCACGGGTCCACTTCGGGCGCGATTGACGAGGATGCGTTGTTCTATCTGCGTTCGCGTGGTGTTCCCGAAGGGCCTGCAACCGATCTGCTGACGCTGGCCTTTCTGGCCGAAGCCGTGGCCGAAGTGGAAAACGAAGACCTGCGAGAGGAAATCACCGGACAGATGGCCGCATGGCTTGAGCGTCACGCCGCCTGATGGCCGCGACCCGTGACATCGTGGCGAGCTATCGCAATCCGGCAGCCGTCTTGCGGCGGCTGCAGGGGCAGGGCACCCGCGAAGATCGCAATCTGATCTACCTGATGGTCGCCTGTCTGATCTTTTTCGTCGCCCAGACACCCCGTCTGGCGCGCGAGGCGTATATTGACGGCACCGAACTTGACATGCTGTTGGGGGCGACACTGATGGCGTGGCTTTTCATCGCACCGCTGGTTTTCTATGCGCTGGCGGCCGTCACCCAGCTTATCCTGAAGCTGTTGCGCGGGCGTCCCACCGGTTACAGCACCCGGCTGGCACTTTTCTGGGCGCTGCTGGCGTCGAGCCCTTTGGTCTTGTTGCACGGGCTGACCGCCGGTTTCGTCGGACCCGGGATCGAGCTTCAGGTGGTGGGGATAGCGTGGCTATGCGCATTTTTATGGTTCTGGATCAGCGGCTTGCTGGTCGCATATAGGCAGACGACATGACAGGTACCGACCTTCGAATGATGCTGACCAATCTGGTCATTCTGACCTTGCGCAATCCGCGTCAGGCGGCTGAACAGATTATCGGCTGGCACCTTGGGCGCGATGTTCTCTGGACAGCTCTGGCGCTGGCGGCGGCGGTCAACACGATCATCTTTTCGCTGAGCATCGTTTTGCAGCCGACCCCCGAAATGCCCGCTTTCTTTACCAGCCCGTTGTCGATGTTCGTGCTGCTGGCGGGTGTGCTGGTCGTGACCACGCATGGGCTTTACTGGACGGGTCGTGCCATCGGCGGCCAGGGTGATCTGGGCGATGTTCTCGCACTTGTGGTGTTCCTGCAGGTGCTTCGGATCCTCGCACAGGTGGTGATCTTTGTCGTCATGCTGGTCTCGCCGGGGGTGTCGCTTATTCTTTCTCTGGCGACGGGGATCATCGGCTTGTGGATCCTTGTGAATTTCATCGCCGCCGCGTTCCGCTTTCCCACACTTGGCCGTGCGTTCGGCACGCTGTTTATCGCCATGGCAATGATCGTTCTGGGGCTGAGCCTGCTGTTGTCGTTCGTTGGTATCGCCGCACAAGGAGTTGTGCCAAATGTATGATGTGACAGAAATCCGCCGCGACTTTCCGATCCTCTCGCGAGAGGTGAACGGCAAGCCGCTGGTTTATCTTGATAACGGCGCGTCAGCGCAGAAGCCGCAGGTCGTGATCGACGCGATCAGCCACGCCTATTCTCATGAATACTCCAATGTTCACAGGGGCTTGCATTACCTTTCTAATCTGGCAACAGACCGCTACGAATCCGTGCGCGGCACGATTGCCAAATTCCTGAATGCCGGTGACGAGGACGAGATCGTGTTCACCTCCGGCACGACCGAAGGGATCAATCTGGTCGCCTATGGGTGGGCGATGGCGAACCTC
This sequence comes from Roseobacter sp., assembly GCA_024636425.1. GTDB lineage: Bacteria > Pseudomonadota > Alphaproteobacteria > Rhodobacterales > Rhodobacteraceae > Sulfitobacter. Next base: position 1,031 of record JAGXHB010000280.1, on the reverse strand, counting down.
CAGCCGGGTGACGAAATCATCCTCTCGGTGATGGAGCATCATGCCAATATCGTGCCCTGGCATTTTCTGCGGGAACGGCAGGGCGTGGTCATCAAATGGGTCGATGTCGATGCCACAGGCGCGCTGGACCCGCAGGCCGTGATTGACGCCATCGGCCCGCGGACCAGACTTGTCGCGGTCACGCATGTCTCGAATGTTCTGGGCACTGTTGTCGACGTCAAGGCGATCACTGCCGGGGCCCATGCCTTGGGCGTGCCGGTGCTGGTGGATGGGTCGCAGGCCGCCGTTCACATGCCGGTCGACGTGCAGGACATCGGCTGTGATTTCTATGCAATCACAGGCCACAAGCTTTACGGCCCCTCTGGATCTGGAGCCATCTATATCACGCAATCCCGCATGGCCGAAATGCGCCCCTTTCTGGGGGGCGGCGATATGATCCGCGAGGTCACCAAGGACAATGTGATTTATAACGATGCGCCGATGAAGTTCGAGGCCGGCACACCGGGCATCGTGCAGACCATCGGTCTTGGGGTCGCGCTGGACTACATGATGGGCGTGGGGATGGAGAACATCGCTGCCCACGAGGCAAAGCTGCGCGATTATACACGGGACCGTCTTGCCGGTCTGAACTGGGTGCAGGTCCAGGGACATACCCCCGACAAGGCCGCGATCTTCAGCTTCACGCTGGACGGGGCGGCCCATGCGCATGACATTTCGACGATCCTTGACAAAAAGGGCGTGGCCGTCCGGGCCGGTCAGCATTGTTGCGGGCCGTTGATGGAGCATCTTGGCCAGACCGCCACCTGCCGCGCATCCTTTGGCATGTATAACACCACCGCCGAAGTCGACACGCTGATAGAGGCGCTTGAACTGGCGCATGATCTATTTGCCTGACGTTTCGGCGGATTTTGTAATTGCAGGGGCGGCGCGGTCTGTCTATACCGCCCCTAGATGGACCCATAGCTCAGCTGGATAGAGCGCTGCCCTCCGAAGGCAGAGGTCGCTGGTTCGAATCCAGCTGGGTTCACCAT
>JAGXHB010000279.1 GCA_024636425.1 Roseobacter sp. | reverse complement strand
TCGCCGCGTTCGACGGCGAGCACGGCTGGTTCTGGCGCAATCGCGACAGCTCCGACGCTACGATAACGGTTCAGGTGCGCGGAGAATATACCGAGTTCAAGGACGCCAGCTAAAACTGGAAGCTGCCGTTCCCGCCAAGCGAAGCGAACGGCAGCTCTCCGCCCATGCTGTTGGAAAAACTCGCCTGCGACTTCGGACCAACTGACTTCAGAAGTCTGCAAGAAGCGACATCCATTGTACCCAAAGATCATTATTCTGTTGTTAAAGCATGGGTCCTTTCAGACTGAACCTGCTGGGCGTGTTCAGGCCAGGTCGAACGGATAAAAGCGAGGATATCCATGATCTCGGCCTCTGAAAGAACGTCATCAAACGCAGGCATGCCACTTGTAAACCCAGTCACACCGCGCGCGTTAAGGGCAGCCTGTCCACCTGACCGGGTGTACTCCAGCAGCAATGGCGTATCGTGGTGCCAAGTATGCCCTGACACGTCATGAGGCGGTGCGGGCAAGACACCATCGGGCCCGGGCGAGCGCCAGTCCGGCTGCCCCTCAAGATTGGAACCATGACACGCCGCGCAATTTTCAGCGTAAAGTTTATCCCCGCGCTCAAGGTCACGCCCGTCAAATGCATGGTCCGCCGATGACATGATCGGCCAGAATGTCAGCAAAACCACCAAAGCAGCTTTGCAGGAGGTTGCGCTGATCTGGACGTGAGTTGGCATTGGAGAAACTTCACCTCTCATTTCTTTAAGCATTCGAGCGCTATTTCTCATTTCGTCCATCATGTGTCATCGACCTCAGCCCATGCTGGTATTACGAGGACCGGATCCAGAGGAAACAGACAGCCTTAGGGAAACCGCGTACAAGAACCCTAGCTTGACTGTGTCGGCTATGACCAGCGCAGACTACAGCTTTGTACCGCGCAAACGGAGCGCGTTGGCGATGACTGACACCGAAGACAAGCTCATCGCTGCGGCTGCAACGATGGGCGACAATAGGATTCCGAAGAACGGGTACAGAATGCCGGCGGCCAGCGGCACACCCGCGCTGTTGTAGATGAAGGCAAAAAACAGGTTTTGACGGATGTTGCGCATCGTCGCTTCGGCCAGCCGACGCGCACGGACTATCCCGCCAAGGTCACCTTTGACCAGAGTGATGCCCGCACTTTCCACAGCCACATCTGCCCCGGTGCCCATGGCTATGCCGACGTCCGCCTCGCCAAGTGCGGGTGCATCGTTCACACCGTCCCCGGCCATTGCAACGGACAGACCTTCGCCTTTCCGTTTCTTGACCAAGGCGTTCTTGCCCTCGGCGCTGACTTCGGCGTGGATCTCGTCAATCTCAAGTGTTTGCCCGACAGCTTCGGCGGTGGCTTTCGCATCGCCCGTTGCCATGATGATGCACAACCCAAGATCATGCAGTGCGCAAATGGCGTCCGGGGTGGTTTCCTTGATCTGGTCTGCCACCGCAATCAATCCTGCGGGTTTGCCGTCAGCGGCCACGAACATTGCCGTCTTGCCCTCTGCCTGAAGCGTTTTGGCGCGGTCGGCAAAAGCACCCATGTCGACGCCGAGATCCTGCATCAGCGCAGCATTGCCCAAGGCGATCTGACGGCCCGCGACGGTGCCCGTGACACCCTTGCCTGTAATGGCCTCAAAATCGGAACTGTCTTGCTTCGGGGCATTTTTGTCCTCCGCTCCGGCGACAATCGCCTCGGCTAGAGGATGTTCTGAACCGCGCTCAAGTGCCGCCGCGAGCGACAACAACTCTGCTTCGTCAAAACCCTCTGCCGGCTCTGCATCCGTCAACGTCGGCTTGCCTTCGGTCAAGGTGCCGGTCTTGTCCACGATCAGAACATCAACCTTTGCGAAACGCTCCAGTGCCTCAGCGTCGTGGATCAAGACGCCTTCGCTTGCGCCGCGTCCAGTGGCCACCATGATTGACACGGGGTGTCCATCCCAAGCGCACAGGGGCAAGCGATGATCAAGAACGGAAAGCTGACCGTCACCGCCATCAAATAAATCAGCGTGAGGCGGTCCTCACCGACCGCCCGCTTTGGCTCTACCGGTCAGAATTCACGCATTGGTCGCCCTATGCGGATAGTCACGCGGCATTGTGTCCCAAAATCCCGATGAGGTTCGATCAAGCGGCAGCGTACCGATTGAACACTTCGGTCGTTCCGTCACGCTGGATAAGGAATACCTCATAGGCGTCCCGTTCACTTTCCGGCCCCATTCCGGGCGAGCCGTAGGGCATGCCGGGAACGGCCAGACCGATGGCGTCGGGATGTTCGTCCAGCAGGCGGCGAATATCGGCGACCGGAACATGGCCCTCGATCATGTAGCCCTCGATGCGACCGGTATGACAGGACATCATCTCCTGTGGGATGCCGTTATCCAGTTTGTACCGCATCAAAAGCGTCCCGAGGCTGGGTTCGGTCGTGACGTCAAAGCCGTTACTCTCGAGTATCTCAATCCAGGCCGAGCAGCAGCCGCAATTCGGGTCCTTCATCACATGGACTTTCGGCCCGGTGCCTTGCGCCATGGTCATCAAGGGCGATGTAGCCAGCAATGCCGCCCCACCGATCAGGATCGCGCGCCGAGAAAGAGCATTTTTAGTCATTTGTGTTACCTTTTAATGTAATAGATTTTGCGGTCAGGTCAGAGGTCAACCCGCCGCAGCCGAAGAGCGTTGGCGATCACAGAAACAGACGAGAGGCTCATCGCCGCCGCTGCGATCATCGGTGAGAGCAGAATTCCGGTTATGGGATAGAGCAGCCCTGCTGCGATTGGCAAGCCCAGGGCGTTGTAGGCAAACGCGAAGAACAGATTCTGCTTGATGTTACGCAAGGTAGCGCGCGCCAGCTTCCGCGCCCGCACGATTCCCATCAGATCGCCGCCCAACAGGGTGATTCCCGCACTTTCCATCGCCACATCGGCCCCGGTACCCATGGCGATGCCGACATCCGCGGCGGCCAGCGCAGGGGCGTCGTTGACCCCATCGCCGGCCATTGCGATCTTGTGGCCGTCACGGCGCAATTGATCGATCAGGTCCTTCTTGGCCTCGGGAAGAATGCCAGCGCGCACCTCGTCAATACCGAGCGTCCCGGCCACTGCCTGTGCGGTGCGTTCGTTGTCGCCCGTCGCCATGATGACGCGCAGCCCCTGATCGTGAAGTTCACGGATCGCTTGCGCGGTGGACTCCTTGATCGGGTCGGCTACAGCCACGATACCGACAAGAGCGCCATCGACCGCGATGAACATCGCCGTCTTGCCCTCGACGCGCAAAGCGTCGGCCTTGGTTTCAGCCGCACGCGAATCCAGCCCCATTTCCTGCATCATTGCGGCATTGCCGAGTGCCACTGCGAGGGCACCAACCTTGCCGCGCACACCTTTGCCGGTGATTGCCTCGAAATCCACCGCTTCCTGGCGCGATGCGCCCTGCGCCTCCGCGCCCTCGACGATTGCTTCGGCCAAGGGGTGTTCGGAGCCGCGTTCCAGCGCCGCAGCAAGTGACAGCAGGTGGGTTTCGGCGAGGGTTCCCAGCGCAACAGTATCCGTTAGCTTCGGCTTGCCCATGGTCAGTGTGCCTGTCTTGTCCACGATCAGTGTATCGACGGCCGCCATGCGCTCGAGTGCTTCGGCATCCTTGATCAACACGCCGGCCTGCGCCCCACGTCCTGCCGCCGTGGTGATCGAGATGGGTGTCGCCAATCCAAGTGCGCAGGGGCAGGCAATTATAAGAACCGAGACGGCGGAGGCGATCGCGAAAACCAGTGCGGGTTCCGGGCCGAACATCATCCAGACCACGAAGGCGACGATGGCGATGGCAACGACTGTCGGCACGAACACTGCGGAGACCCGATCTGCCAGCCCCTGGATCGGAGCGCGCGACCGCCGCGCGTTCGATACCATCGCAACGATCTGTGCAAGCACGGTGTCGGACCCGACCTTGGCCGCCTCGATCACGAGGCTGCCGTTCTTGTTAATCGTGGCCCCAGTCACCTCATCGCCGGGACCTTTTTCAACCGGCATCGACTCGCCGGTCAACATGCTTTCGTCGAGAGACGAACGGCCCTCGATTACCATCCCGTCGACCGGCACGGCGTCGCCGGGGCGCACGCGCAGACGGTCGCCCTCCATGATGTTGTCCAGCGGCGCGTCATATTCCGTTCCATCCGGCAGAATGCGCCGCGCGGTCTTCGGTGCCAGATCCAGAAGCGCGCGGATCGCGTCCCCGGTACGCTCGCGTGCGCGCAGCTCCAACACCTGGCCGACGAAAACCAGCGTGACAATCACCACCGCCGCCTCGAAGTAGGTTCCGACGCCGTGGCCCATCCGGTATTGTTCGGGGAAGACACCCGGAAGGAAGGTTGCGACGATCGAATAGAGATAGGCGGCCCCCACACCAAGGCTGATCAGCGTCCACATGTTGGGGCTGCGGTTCGCCACCGAGTCCCAGCCTCGCCTGAAGAACGGCAGCGCTGCCCAGAGGACGATTGGCGTCGCCAGTACGCACTCGAGATAGCTGGCGGTATGGTGCCCGATCCAGTCGCGCACAGGGAAAGCGACCATTTCCCCCATTGTAAGAATGACGAGCGGAACCGCGGCAGCGGCCGAAATCCACATCCGACGTGTAAAGTCGGTCAGTTCCTCGCTCGGCTCATCGGAGGGTACCATCGGCTCCAGCGCCATTCCGCAGATCGGGCAAGCCCCCGGAACATCTTGGACGATCTCGGGGTGCATGGGGCAGGTGTATTGTACATTCGCCGGGACGGTCTTCTTGCGTCCGGCGGCGCGGCCAGAAGCGTAGAACCAGGGATCTGCCTTGAACTTCGTCTGGCATTTCTCCGAGCAGAAGTGCAAAGTCTTGCCTTGGAACTCCGCGTGACGACCGTTGGGCTTGACCGCGACTGTCATTCCGCAGACCGGGTCCTTTGCGGACTCGGTTCCCGCCCGAATGTCGCATACCGCGTGATGGTGATCATGTTCCATGTTCTGCCAGCCTTTCAATGTTTGATTTTAGCTTACGGTTTCCAGAGACTGGAAGCTCAAGCTCTTTTTAGGGATGGTCGTGGTTGCCGTCTCGAACCGGATTG
>JAGXHB010000043.1 GCA_024636425.1 Roseobacter sp. | reverse complement strand
GGGCGGAGTAGACACCTGGGTGTCGTGCGATTGGGGATTTCATCACGCGACCATTGCTGCTTGTGGTCAACCCGTGCTGATGAAAACTCACGCGGCGATTTTCGACAGATTTGCACGTTATCACATGCTGGCAATGAATTTTCGCGGTCAGGGTGTTGTGGACGACCACACGGCTCTGCGTGATCTGGTCATCAAGCGGGACGCAAGCGGTGCCGTCGACTTGCTGACGGATCACATTGAACGCGGTCTGAAACACGTGATGGCCACGGGGCATTTCGACCATACTTGCGCAACTTCATAGCAGGCGCAGTGTGTCGATGTCCAAGTCTGAGTGATGCGCGGGCGCGACCACGGCGCTATCCTGAAGCGAAAAGGCAAAAGCGTACTTCTCAAAACGCCAGGCAAAACGAGTTCAGAACCTAGAGAAGCGCGTCGCGCCGCCTTAGTCCTGCGCCCTGGCCAGCTCCGCCAGCTTGCGAATTGCAAAATCATAGCCCCGAATACCAAAGCCCTCGATCTTTGCGGTCGCGGCCTTGGACACATAAGAGAGATGGCGGAATGCGTCGCGTCGAAACAGCGGCGAGATGTGAACTTCTATGATCGGCGCATCATAAATCAGCAAGCTGTCAAGAATGGCGATTGACGTCGAGGTAAAGCCCGCAGGGTTGATCAACAGTCCCGCTGTCGTGCCACGGCCCTGTTTGATCCAGCCCATGATCTCTGCCTCGCTGTCGCTTTGACGAAAGTCGATCTTCACGCCTTCGTCCTCGGCAACGCGTTGGCACAGTGCTTCGACATCGCTCAGCGTGTCATGGCCGTAAACTTCGGGTTGACGTGTACCCAGCATATCGAGGTTTGGGCCGTTGATGATCAGCATCGTTTTTGTCATGAAAGCTCCGGTATGTTTCAGCCCTTGTATCCGTACAGTCGCGGCAACCAAAGCACGAGGTCGGGAACAAAGGTGATGATCGCAAGTCCAGCGATCATGATGGCGAGGAATGGTAGGAGGTGGCGGATGGTGTCGCGGATCGGTGATCGCGTGATTGATGTCACCACGAAAAGTAGTAATCCGTAGGGCGGTGTCGCCAGCCCGATCATAGTATTGACCACAACGATCACACCAAAGTGGACCGGATCGACCCCAAGCGCCACCGCTGTTGGCAAGAAGATCGGGACAATCACAAGCAGGATGGCGTTCGCTTCCAGCAGACAGCCCAGCAACAGCAAAAGTACGTTTACCATCAGCAGGAATGACACGAACGTTAGCTCACGATCACCAAGGGCGTCGCGGATAACATTTGGCACCTGTTCGATGGTCACCACATAGTTAAATGCCAGCGCACCCGCGATCAGGAACCCGACACTGGCCGTCGAGCGTGCGCTGTTGCGGACCGTCTGGTAAGCCGTACGCAGCGATACCGAACGATAGAGCATCGTGGAAACAAGAAAGGCGTAGAGCGCCGCGAGCGCTGCCGCCTCGGTGGGGGTGGTAACGCCTCCGTAAATGCCGACCAGCAAGATCACGGGCATCAGCAGCGCAGGAACAGCGCGCAACGTGATGCGCGGCAGATCACGCAGCGGCACGGGATCATCCACGGGATAGTCGTAAATACGTGCCTGCCAAGCATTCATGACCATCAGCAGAATACCGAGGATGAGCCCCGGTACGACACCCGCCAGAAACAGAAATCCGATAGACGTGTCTGAAACCAGCGCGAATAAGACCATCGGGATCGAAGGCGGAATAATCGGTCCGATGATTGCGGAAGCGGCCGTGATCGCACCGGCATAGGCACCGGGATATTTGCCGTCCTTGGTCATCAGATTGATGATGATCCGGCCCATACCAACGGCATCCGCAATCGCCGATCCTGACATGCCTGAAAAGATCAGGGAGGACACGACGTTGACATGTCCCAGTCCGCCGCGGAACCGTCCGACCAGAGCGCGGCAAAAGTCCAGCAGGCGATCAGAAAGCGACCCGACATTCATCAGGTCCGCGGCAAAGATGAACAGTGGAATAGCCAGCAGAACATACGACCCATAAAGCCCCGTGAGCATCTGCTCGAAGGCGATGGACATGTCTTGGCCTTGCAAAAGCAAATAGACGATAGAAGATGCCAGCATCGCATGGCCGATCGGCAGCCCGATCATTGCGGTTACCAGAATGAAAGCAACGCAGGCTCCAAATTCCCAGCTCATTCGGTCAGATCCTTGCGTACGGCTGCGTCAGCGCCTGCTTCGGGCGCGTCGCGTCCAGCGGCGGAAGTCCAGAATACCCACCCGTAGCGCAGGATCGAGACGACCGAAAATATCAACGCGATGGAATAGACCCAGTTGAAACGGATATCGAGATAAGACGTTTTCTGGATTTTCATGAAGGTCACAAAATCCCAAAGCGCGGGCAATGACCATGCGTAGACGCCCACCAGAAAGACCGAGAAGATCATACGAAACCATCGGCGAAGGTTGGGCGATACGCTGCCGTAGAGTATATCAAATCGGATCTCGTCTTCTTCGCGCGCCGATACGGATTGACCCCATAGAAGGATCCACAGCCATGCAATCACGCAAACCTCGACCGTCCAGCCCACCGGGCTGTTCATGACATAACGCATCATCACCTGAATGATGAAGCTCATGAACATCGCAGCCAGCAATATTGCAGGGATGGCATCGGCGAGCACACGCGCAAAATGCTTGAGACGTATCAAAGAGGGCATCGGTTCTTTCCGAGAGATACAGGTATCGGGGCGACACGCTTGAATGCGCCGCCCCGATCTGATGTGGCAAGGCGTTTATTCAGCCAGTGCGTTGATCGCGTCGATCATGCCCTCGGGCCAGCTTTGCGCGAACTCGGATTCAAGGTATTTCTTCTGCGCATAGTCGCGGAAGGCAATCCGGTCGGGTTCGTATACTTTCAGCCCTTCGTCCTTGAAGAACTGGATCAGCTCTTCCTCACGGGCGATGTGACGCTCGGTGCTATTGTCGATGGCCGCATCGACCGCCGATTGAAGCGCTTCTTGCTGCTCGGGCGTAAAGCCGTTCCACACTTCGGCACTGATCGCCAACACGTCAAAGCCGACAAGGTGGCCTGTCAGGACGATCTGGCTGGTCACTTCGTAGAACTTCATATTGTAGTCGTTGGGCAGTGGATTGTCCTGACCGTCAATCGCGCCGGTCTGCAGGGCGGTGTAAACTTCGGCATAGGCTAGGGGCGTCGGGTTTGCACCGATGGATTCACCCAGGAACTGCCAAGCATCACCACCGGGCATCCGAAGGGTCACGCCGTTCAGGTCTTCGGGCTTCATGATCTCTTTTTCCGGGGCAAGGTTCACCTGACGCGTGCCGAAATAGACCGGCGCGAGAACGTGGATACCGGCCTCTTCGGTCAGCTCAAGCAGCTGCTGACCGACATCGCTTTTGAAAGTTGCCTTCAGGTGGTCTGCATCGTTGAACAGATAGGCCGAGGTCAGGATTGACCACTCGGGGATCTGCTCCGAAATGGATTGTGGCGCGATCAGCCCCATTTCCAGATTACCGCGCTGGATTGAAGTCAGCTCAGTGCCCTGTTTGACCAGTGTGGCCCCGTTGAACACCTGCATGTCGAAATGATCCGACACTGCGTCGGCAATCTCGGCGAATGCTTCGGCGCGAATGTCATTCTCCGATACGACGGAACTCAGGCGCAGGGTCGGTTTGTCCTGTGCGAAAGCAGTGCCTGCAAACCCCAAAAGCGCAGTGGTGGTAGCAAGTGTGGCCGCGAGTGCGGTCCGGCGGGTCAAATGTGTCATTGGTCTCCTCCCTTTATGACAGTGGCCCAATAGGGCCAGATCTTGATCTTTTTTATACGATAGAACAGAAAATGTCCTACGTTTTTTATTTTTGGCTCTGTGTTCAGGTTGTGGGCATCCCCTTCGGCTTTTGGAAACGCTTTTGAGCAGCGATCCGGAAGGGCGCGTTTGGTGCCCCGTAACCAGAATAGCCTCCCCGCCGCTCGACAACCTCAAAGAACATCTGGCCGGCGAAAGGCTGAGAATACAATTGGAAGAATTCCCCACTGTCGTCCGCATCATAGAGAATATTCTCGACCCGCATGCGCGCCATCACCTCAGGAGCAATGTCGAACCGCGCGGCCAAGTCATCAAAATAGTTGGGCGATATCGGCAAAACCGGAAAACCGGCATCACGCAAGGCCTTGGCAGTGGCAAAGATGTCATCGGTCGCTAAAGCGATATGCTGAACCGTCGCTCCCAACCCCTCGGCAAGAAACGAACCAGCAAGCGTTCGATGGGTTTCGGCACCGTTCAGTGTGATGCGGAAATTGCCGTCATCTGTGGCCAGCGCACGGCTGCGCACCAGCCCATCGGGGTCAACCACATCTACCATCGGGGCCTTTTTCATTTCGAACAGGCTGGTATAGAACAACGACCAGGACAGCATCTCGTCATAGGTCATGGTCTGTGCAATGTGGTCAATACCCACCAACCCTGCACCTGCCTCTGTCGGTGCGGCAGGCTGGAACTCGGTATCCCACACATCGGCCAGACGTCCATCATCTATGAAATGCAGGACACTGCCGCCCAATCCACGGATCGCCGGGATCGGCATTTCCCCGGGGCCCAAGGGCTGCGAAAAGGGCTTCGCGCCGAGCGCTGTCGCACGTTGCACCGTATCCTCGGCGGACGTGACAGAAAGGCCAATGTCACAGACGGTTGTACCGCGCACGTTCCAGGCGTTGGCGGCGTGACCTACAGTTTCTGCGTTCAACACGATACGAATGCCGCCCTGCTGCCAAAGCGTCACGTTCTTGGAGACATGCTGCGCTGCTTGCCGAAACCCGAGACTTTGAAGCAGGTTTTCAAGTGACGCCAAGCCTTCACCACGGGCGGCAAACTCAATGAATGCGGTATCTTTGACAGGCACATGGCGAGGCAGATCGGGAAGGTCGACGGCAATGTCGGGTTCGGAGCGACGCACATCGTCCATCAGGGCGATCAGCGATCTGTGTCCGTCCTTGGCGATGGTGTCGGGGCTTCCGCCCCGGAACTGGTCGTTGAAAATCTCCAGACTGACTGGCCCCTTATAGCCTGTCGCCATCACCGCACGCATAAAGTCGGCGACGGCCAGATCGCCCTCGCCAGGCATATTGCGGAAATGACGCGACCAGTACAAAAGATCCATATCGATGCGCGGCGCATCAGCCAGCTGCACAAAAAATATCTTATCGCCAGGAATGCGGCGGATGGTTTCTGGGTCAATCCCGCGTCCCAGCGTGTGAAAACTGTCAAGGATAAGGCCCACATTCGGATGATCGGCACGCCGTACGATCTCCCAAGCGTCCCGGTGATCGTTGACATGTGCCCCCCAAGCCAGTGCCTCATATCCGATGCGAAGCCCCCGCGCAGCTGCGCGTTCGCCCACTTCGGCAAAGTCTGCCGCTGCACGGTCAATGCCCCCAAGCGCTTTGGGGTGGGTGGAGGAGCACACCAGCACCAGATCACACCCCAGTTCCTGCATCACGTCAAACTTGCGCTCCATCCGGTCGAAGGCCTTGGCACGCAGCAATTCTGGCAACCCTTCGAAATCGCGGAAAGGCTGGAACAGCATCACCTCGAGACCGGCAGAACGAATACGTTCGCCAACGGCGCGTGGTGTACGGATGTCCGCAATGAAATCCTGCTCGAAGATCTCGATCCCATCAAAGCCCGCGGCTGCGATAGCGTCGATTTTCTCTTCGAGGTTGCCTGAGATGGAAACTGTAGCGATGCCGGTTTTCATTTGTGCGCCTTCACATTGTGTCAAGGCTTCGAAAGGTCGCCCGCATCCGGTCGGGGTCGGCTGACCTTCCTGTAAACAATTCAAAGGCACGAACCGCCTGAAAGATTGCCATGCCTTCACCCGTTAACGTGCGGCACCCAACTGCACGTGCGGCTTTCAGAAGCGCCGTTTCCAGAGGGAAATAAACGACATCGGCCACCCAATGGGCTGCGGTCAAACAGGCGGGGTGCAGCGGCGTGCCGGGCAGCTTGGTCATACCCATCGGTGTGGCGTTCACAATTCCATCCGCACGTGCGGCGGCGAGATCCAGTTCGGGAGCCGCCTCCGCCAGCCCGCCTGCCGCACAGACTGCGGCTGCCAACGCCTCGGCGGCCTCCATGCGCGTGTCTGAGATGAGAATGAGCTCTGCGCCAGAATCGCTTAGGGCATGGGCGACGGCCCCGCCAGCACCGCCCGCGCCTATCAGCAGCACGGTATTCAACGGCGCATCAGGCAAGCCACGCCGAAAACTTTCGGAAAACCCCCAGAAATCGGTGTTGTGACCGAAGCGGCGACCGCTCTTGAAAACCACGGTGTTCACGGCACCCACGCGCTGCGCGGCATTCGAGACATCGTCCAACAGGCTGATCACGTCCTGCTTGTAAGGGAACGTGATGTTGAGTCCAGCGAACCCCTCGGCCTCTGCACGATCAAGGATCGTTGAAAGCTGATTGTCGCTCTGTCCATCTGTGTCTATCAGGTCGTAGCGGCACGAAAGTTTGTGCTCTGCGGCCTCAGCCTCGTGCATAGCGGGCGTGCGTGACAGTCCGATTCCGCACCCGACCAGCCCCAACCGCAGGGTCTGCGCCGCAACACGCGCCGTATCCATTCTAGCCTCTTCCATCCTCGCCCGCACAGAACTTCCTATCACTATTCCCTCTAAAATGTTCTTGGCGGTACAATTTGTCAAACACAAATGTACTGCCAAGAACATTTTCCATTCATCATCGATTTGAGTTACTTGGGCGCATGACGAATTCACTGGCAGAAGACAGGCGCGGATGGACGCAGAATCCCGAAGGGGTGAAGCGTGATATTCTTGCCGTGGCCGTATCTGAGTTTGCCGCGCGCGGATTCTCAGGTGCCAAGGTTGACGATATTGCTGCCCGTACGCAGACGTCCAAGCGAATGATTTATTACTATTTTGGCGACAAAAAGGG
>JAGXHB010000278.1 GCA_024636425.1 Roseobacter sp. | reverse complement strand
TCGAAATCATCGCGGAACATGTGCAGCAGATGTTCTTCCAGCCCCATGACCAGCGGATGCACCCATGTGTCGAAAATGACATTGGCACCCTCGAACCCGACCTGCGGGGAATACCGCGCGGGGAAGTCCTGCACATGCACCGGCGACGAGATCACGGCGCAGGGAATACCCAAACGCTTGCCGATATGCCGCTCCATCTGCGTGCCAAGGATCATCTCGGGCTGAAGCGCTTCGATGGTCTGCTCGACTTCCAGATAATCATCCGTAATCAACGCCTCGACGCCGATCTCTTTGGCTAGGTTGCGCACCTGACGGGCAAATTCCCGGTTGTAGCAGCCGATGCCCGCAACCTCGAAACCCATCTCCTCGCGGGCGATACGGGCCGCCGCAATCACATGGGTCGCATCGCCAAAAATGAACACGCACTTGCCAGTCAGATAGGTGCTGTCCACCGACTGCGAATACCAGGGCAGACGCAGGCGGCTTTCATCGGCGCGGCAGGGCAGGCCTGTCAGACCTGCAACCTCGGCCAGGAAATCGCGGGTCGCATTCACGCCAATCGGCACGATTTTTGTATAGGGTTGCTTGAATTCCCGCTCCAGCCAGCGTGCCGCAGCTTCGCCGGTTTCCGGGTACAGCAACACGTTGAAATGCGCGGCCCCCATGCGGGTGATGTCGGTCGGTGTCGCGTCCAAGGGCGCAACCACATTCACGTCAACGCCGATATCATACAAAAGCGCGGTCAGTTCCTGAATGTCATCGCGGTGCCGGAACCCCAAGGCTGTCGGCCCAAGAATGTTGCAGCTGATCCGCGCCGTACGCTCGACCGGTTTTGCCAGCGTCCGCACGATCTGAAAGAACGTCTCGTCCGCGCCAAAGTTTTCCTTGCGCTGATAGCTGGGCAGTTCCAGCGCGATCACCGGAATGGGCAGACCCATCAGTTCGGACAATCCGCCGGGATCGTCCTGGATAAGCTCAGCGGTGCAGGACGCCCCAACAATCATCGCTTCGGGCTTGAACCGGTCATAGGCACCCTGGCAGGCATCCTGAAACAGCTGTGCCGTATCCGACCCCAGATCTCGGGCCTGAAAGGTCGTATAGGTGACCGGCGGGCGATGATTGCGCCGCTCAATCATGGTGAACAGTAGATCCGCATAGGTGTCGCCCTGCGGCGCATGCAGCACATAGTGCAGGCCCTTCATGGCGGTGGCAACGCGCATCGCGCCGACATGCGGTGGGCCTTCATATGTCCAGACGGTGAGCTTCATTCCGCCGCCTCCAACCTTGGTGACAGGCCTGCAACCAGCCCCTTGCGGCGCAAGGGCCGCGAGAAAAGACCCGCAAGATCGCCCGCCTGCTCGTAGAAATGCACAGGTGTGAACACCAGTTCGATCGCCCACTTCGTCGCCAGACCTTCCGCCTCAAGCGGGTTGGCAAGGCCCAGACCGCAGACCGTCAGATCGGGGCGCGCAGCGCGGGCGCGGTCGAGTTGCAGGTCAACGTCCTGCCCTTCGGAAATGATCGGCCCTTCGGCCAGCAGGTCCAGATCGGGGCCAACGATGCCTTGGTGAATGAAGGGGCTGCCGACCTCGATCGCGGTCATGCCACATTCACGGGTCAGGAAGCGGGCGAGCGGGATTTCCAACTGGCTGTCGGGGAAAAAGAAAACCGACTTGCCGTTCAGATGCTCGGCTGCTTGCGCGATGGCGCGACGAGCACGGTCCCGAGGGGCACGGGTCACAGCCTCGAATACAGTTTCCGGGACATCGAATTCATCGGCAATCGCTTGCAGCCAGGCGGTCGTCCCTTCCTCGCCAAAGGGGAAGGGCGCGGCGATATGGCGAGCGCCGCGACGCTCGAGCGCTTCTTTCGTATCCGCCAGAAAGGGCTGCATCAGCGCAAAGACGGTGTTCGGCCCGACGGTCACGTCAGCCTCAACACTGCGCGCAGGCAGGCAGCGGATGGTATCTATGCCAAAGCCGCCCAGCAGTTCCATCATCTGATCTTCACAGACGTCGGGCAGCGCACCGACGACAAGCAATTCGCGCCGGTCCGTTGCGGGCAAGACGGGCACCATCGACGCCAGACAGGCATCTTCGCCTTGGGTAAATGTCGTTTCGATCCCCGAACCGGAGTAGTTCAGCACCCGCACCTTCGGCGCGTGCATTTCGGTCAGCCGTTCAGCGGCGCGCGATAGGTCCAGCTTGATCACTTCGGAGGGGCAGGATCCGACCAGAAACAGCTGGCGGATGTCGGGGCGGCGCGCCAGCAGCCGCGCCACTTCGCGGTCCAGCTCGTCATGCGCGTCGTTCAAACCTGCCAGATCCCCTTCTTCAAGAATCGCAGTGGCGAATCGGGGTTCGGCAAAGATCATCACGCCAGCCGCAGATTGCAAAAGATGTGCGCATGTCCGGCTGCCAACGACCAAAAAGAAGGCATCCTGCATTTTTCGATGCAGCCAGATGATCCCGGTCAGTCCGCAAAAAACCTCGCGCTGGCCGCGCTCTTTCAAAACGGGCGTGTCGCGGCAGCCTGTTGCGGCGGGAACGGGGGAAATATCCTTCATGCCATCACTCCGGCGTCAGACGGTTTTCCGAAGTCTTGCGCCTGCGCCTGAAGGCGTGCCGCACGCAGCTTGAGAATGAACTGCCCCGCGTTGATCACGTAGGTGGCGTAGGCCACCAGAGCGAGCCACATCAAACCGGTCGCACCAAGGGATCCGTTCATCAAAGCAACAAGATACGCAGTATGCAGCGCGATCACGGCGAAACTGAAAACGTCCTCCCAGAAGAAGGCAGGCGCAAAAAGATACTGGCCGAAAACGACCTTCTCCCAAATCGCGCCGGTTATCATGATGAGAAAAAGAAATCCGGTTTTGACGATCACCGAAACAGTCGCGACCGCGTATCCGTCCCCTGACACAAGATAGCGGACAACCAGCGCCAGCGAGATCAGGAAGACGAGAAACTGAAGAGGGGCCAATACGCCTTGAACCAATGTCCAGGGGGTGCTGTCACGCCGCATTTTCTGGGCTGGCGTGTAAAGCATTCCGCGTCCTGTGGATGGCTTAGAATCGTGCATTGAATGTATCCTCCCAGGCCAATGTTTAAACCAACCTAGGCCGTTGACGGTAAATGTGTCAACTTTGATTTACACATCAGATGTAATTACTTGGCAAAAGGTTCCCGGGTTTCAGAATAATTATTTCTTTTAAATTCATAGATTTAACAAATAACTCCCCCAAGTTTTCATGACGATTGTCAATTTTCTTTGACAAAATACTCAACCGGGAGGATGATTTCTGTGTACCTCCGGCGGACGAGCACGGGGCGTTGCTTAGCAAGGAGGAACACCGTAGGGGGGCTGGAAGTTATGAAATCGAAACCAGATGGAAGAACTAACCCTGACAAATCATCTTTGCCTTCATCGCTCGACAAAATTGCCGCCCGCGCTCTCGGTGAAGTGGCTCTCAAGGCAAGAGCATTGAAAAACGATCCCGATCCTCGTGCTATCGAGATGCTGTTTGATGCGGCCATCGGTCCTGACCCGCTTGCTTGCCGATCGGTAGCAAAGTTTCTGGTGTCCAAGGGCGTCGCTCCGGAACGGATCTGCGATATCTATATTCCTGCAATCGCGCGCCGGATGGGCGATGACTGGTGCACTGATGAATTGTCATTCTCGAGCATCACAATTGGCACGGCCCGTCTGCAGTACCTTCTTCGCGAGCTTGGTCCTGCCAATACCGACGAAGTACGGTGGGACGATGAAAGCGGGACGCAATCAGTTCTGTTGCTTGTGGCGCGCGATGCCGACCACACTCTTGGTGCCATGGTCCTTGCAAGCCAACTGCGCCGCCGCGGATTTTCCGTAAAGCTGTCGATCGGCGAAGACGCAGAGCATTTAATGACGACATTGAGCGACAGCAAATTTGACGCAATTTTTCTATCTGCCTGCCAGACCGACGATCTGGAATCACTGCGCGCCCTTGTCGAAAACATCAGAATGTCACTAAAAAAGCCTGCCCCCATTATCTTGGGTGGTTTTATCGTCGAACAAACGGTAGAGGTCCTGGCGATCACAGGTGTTGACAAGGTAACCAGCCAACTTGATGAAGCGTTGGAGTTTTGCTCATTGAGGACTTCGAAAAGTTCGTCATGACGCAAGCTGACAGCTAACAAGTTCGGTTTCGGAAGGATCAGATCTTAATGACTTCGAGGGGGACCAGATACTGGGACAGCGGCGCTGTTCCCCTGATCGCTCCTGATATTCTGGGCGACATCATCTCGACGCTGGCAGATTTGGCGATTGTCATTTCCAGCAGCGGAGAGGTGCTTTCCGTTCTCGCCAATCCGGCCCACCGCAATTACGAAGATTTATCGGGCTGGGAACGGCACGACATTCGTACTTTCCTGACAGGCGAGAGCATTCCGAAGTTCGACAGTGCCCTGTCACGCTACCGCGACCCTGACGTCAAGAATCGCGCGTTCGAACTGAACCATATCGACAGAAAAAATAACTGGGAATTCCCGATCAGCTACACGCTGCACAGCATCGGACCGGATGACACGATTCTGATGCTGGGCCGCGACATGCGTCCCGTCGCCGAGATGCAGCAACAGTTGATCAAGGCCCAGCTTGCACTTGAACGCGACTATGAAAGCCAACGGGAATACGATACCCGCTTTCAGGTTTTGCTGAGCCATACGACAAATGCGATTGTGTTTATCACCGTCAGCGACGGACGCATTACCGAAATGAACAACGCAGCCGCACGGATGCTGGGCAAATCCCGCGACGGGCTGATCGGCAAACAGCTCACCCAAGAGCTCAAGATCGGATCCCGGGCCGAGCTGTTGAAACGGTTGACCACCTCTGCGCAAGCCGACGGTCATGGCACCGTTATTATCGAATCCGCGAGGACGGATAAACATATCCGTATCGTTCCCGCAATCTTCCGGGCTGCGGGTGAGCGGTTGTTGCTGTGCCGGCTGGAACCCGTCGATGGGGGTAACGTGATCGACGATCGCTACACCCGCAATCTGATTGCACTGTTCGAAAACGGTGCCGATGGCATCGTGATGACCAATCCCGCCGGGCTTATCACGTCGGCCAACGAAGCGTTTTTGAACCTTGTTGACGGCACTGACGGGCAGTCTGTTCGGGGTCGTCTGCTGTCTGATTACCTGGCTCGTGGCGCGTTGGACCTCAAGGCGATGATGGAGCAGGCGTCCCGCGTCGGTCATATGCGGCTCTATTCCACGCATGTGAACGGGGAATATGGCGGTCAAAGGCCTGTGACGATGTCTGCCACCTATCTCAACGACGGCAACGCGCCGTGCTATGCCTTTGTGCTGCGCGATGCGGTGGTCAGCGAACTGGTGCGCAAGACAGGTATCATGCCCACATCCGAAGAAGACGCGAAGCCGCTGATGGATCTGGTCGGCAGCGCCAGCCTCAAGGATATTGTCGCACAGACCACCGACGTGGTGGAAAAGATGTGCATCGAGACGGCGATTGATCTGACCGACAACAATCGCGTTGCAGCGGCGGACATGTTGGGTCTGTCGCGTCAGTCGCTTTATGTGAAGCTCCGCAAATACGGTCTTTTGCAGCGCGACGGGTGATCATCGCAACTAACAGAGTGTAAACTTAAGTTTACACTTGCTGAGTCGCGGAATGTCACGCTAAGCTGACAGCATGACGATGGTTTCAACATATCCGGCCCGGCGCTACCCAAGCCCGATGGCAGTGCTCAGGCTGATCAAGCCAGTCACATGGTTTCCGCCGATGCTTGCTTACGGCATCGGTTGCGTGTCGGCAGGCGTATCGCCTTCCGGCCAATGGGGCATGGTGATCCTTGGCGTGCTGCTGGCCGGTCCTGTCGTCTGCGGGATGAGCCAGGCGGCAAACGATTGGTGTGACCGCCACGTCGATGCCATCAATGAACCCCACCGCGGCATTCCCTCGGGTGCGATACCCGGTCGCTGGGGTCTGGGCATTGCATGGGCCATGACGGTCCTGGCCCTGATCCTCGGCTGGCAACTTGGTCCTTGGGGGTTCGGTGCAACGATCGCTGGTGTTCTGGCTGCATGGGCCTATTCGGCAGAGCCTGTTCGTCTGAAACGATCCTGGCTTTGGGGGCCGGGGGTGTGCGGCCTCTGCTACGAAGGGCTGCCATGGTTTACCGGTGCGGCTGTCCTATCGGCGGGCGCGCCTTCGGTCTATGTCATCGTTGCGGCGCTGCTTTACTCTGTCGGGGCGCATGGCATCATGACCCTCAACGATTTCAAAGCGTTGGAAGGCGACCGGCAGATGGGGCTGAATTCCCTTCCTGTGGTCGCGGGTCCTGACCGTGCGGCAAAAATCGCCTGTGCCGTCATGGCGCTGCCCCAGATCGTGATGATCGTCCTTCTTTTGACATGGGACCGCCCCCTTCACAGTGCAGGCGTGGCTGTCGTCCTGGGGCTGCAACTCCTCGCCATGCGCCGGCTGCTGCGCGATCCCAAGGGGCTGGCCCCTTGGTATAACGGCACCGGCGTTCTGCTGTATGTTGCGGGTATGCTGATCACCGCGTTTGCCATCCGCACATTGGGAGCGGTCTGATGACGACGCTAAGCTGGTCGCAAATCTTTCGCTTGGGTCTTGTGCAGTGCTGCCTTGGTGCCATCGTGGTCCTGACTACATCGACCCTGAACCGCGTGATGGTGATCGAACTGGCGCTGCCCGCTGTCCTGCCCGGCATGCTGGTCGCCTTGCATTATGGCATCCAGCTTAGCCGACCCAATTGGGGTTTCAAATCCGACACCGGCGGCAGCCGCACCCGTTGGATCATTGCCGGAATGGCGATCCTTGCGGCGGGTGGTCTGGGTGCGGCCTGCGGTGTTGTCCTGCTCGAGACATCCTTTGCACTCGGCCTTGCGCTTTCCATTCTGTCGTACGCCGCGATCGGTGTGGGCGTTGGCGCGTCGGGCACATCGCTGTTGGCCTTGCTTGCCACGGCGACCGCCCCGCACCGTCGCGCGGCTGCCGCCACGATCACCTGGCTGATGATGATCTTTGGCATCGCGATGACCGCCGGCATCGTCGGATCCTTGCTGCACCCTTATTCACCCGGCCTGCTGGTCAGGGTCGTGGGCGCGGTCTGCCTTATTGCGCTGGCGCTGACAGTCGTTGTTGTCTGGGGCATCGAACGCAGCGTAACGCCTGTGCGCGAGGCTGAAACGCTCCCCTTCCGTGAGGGTCTGGCCGAAATCTGGAGCGAACCGCGCGCGCGAAATTTCACCATCTTCGTGTTTCTGTCGATGACCGCCTATTTCATGCAGGAACTGATCCTCGAACCTTTTGCGGGCCTCGTGTTTGGCCTGACACCAGGACAGACCACCCAGCTGAGCGGGATGCAGAACGGCGGTGTGTTCATGGGCATGCTGCTGGTCGGCATTGCGGCGACAGGCTTCAAATTCGGGTCGCTGCGCAATTGGG
>JAGXHB010000277.1 GCA_024636425.1 Roseobacter sp. | reverse complement strand
CTTCACCGTGCTGCGCTTCAACTTTCGCGGTGTCGGGCGCAGTCAGGGCGAATATGATCAAGGTATCGGAGAGTTGTCGGACGCCGCCTCCGCCCTCGATTACCTGCAGTCGATGAACAACAACTCCAAGCATTGCTGGGTGGCGGGTTTTTCCTTTGGCGCCTGGATCGGCATGCAACTTTTGATGCGCCGGCCTGAAATCACGGGCTTCATCTCGGTTGCACCACCTGCAAACATGTACGACTTCAGCTTTCTTGCACCCTGCCCGGCCTCCGGTCTGGTGATCAACGGGACCGCCGACCGCGTGGCCCCCCCGGCAGATACCGTCAGCCTTGTGAACAAGCTGCACGAACAAAAGGGTATCACGATCACGCATCAGGAAATCGAAGGTGCCGGCCACTTCTTCGAAGAGCCCCATATGGACACGCTGATCAACTCGACGACCGATTACGTCAAGCGCCGCCTGACCGAAACGACGCGCTGATGGCCGACCCGAACGTCACCGAAATGGCCAACCAACTGGCCGAAGAAACGCTCGAGGTGCAGCGCAAGACAGGTCAGGACCGTCTGTTCATGGAGGTGGCCAAGGTTCTCGGGGCGTCATCGCAAACGATGGAAGAAGCATTCGTGACCGCGATCCGCACCCGAATGGCGACGCATCAAGGGCGCGAATTCCTCAAGAAGGCCTTGGCGGAGCACAGCGGTAAAGACCCGCACGCGTGACCCGGCGGCTAGAGCAGCAGATCGCGTTCCTGAACGAGGCCGACAAGCTCAAGTCGATCAACCGCGCCACCACGCTGTGCGATGGAACGCGGGCCGAAAATTCGGCGGAGCACAGCTGGCATCTGACGCTTTATGCCTTGGTGCTGGCGGATCAGGCGGGGCCGGACGTCGACATCACGCGCGTTATCAAAATGTTGATCGTGCACGATCTGGTTGAAATCGACGCCGGCGATAACCCGATCTACGGCACCTTCGACCAAAGCGCTGTCGACAAGCAGGAGCAAGCAGCCGCTGACCGGATATTCGGATTACTCCCCAATGACTTGGGAGACGATCTTCGCGCAGTATGGGAGGAGTTCGAGGCGAACACGACCCCCTCCGCACGCTTTGCAAAATCGCTCGACCGGTTCCAGCCGCCAATTCAGAACCTGATGTCGAACGGTGGCAGCTGGGTGGAGTACAACGTCACCGAGGACCAGATTGCCAGACAGGTCGGCTCCAAGATCGCGGCGGGCGCGCCCGGTCTTTGGGCGTTTGCGCGGACAAGAATTGCAGCGTGGTTTGCCGCGCGCAACCAAGGCTGACCAACGGTCCCGCGCGCCTCGCTTTGCATGACCTTCATACTCCCCTGCCACCTTGCGACGACAGCGGGTGCGTGTCTGGTAAATACGGTATACCGTCGTATACCATCTATCTTCTGCGCTGCGGCTGGTCTATGAATACAGGACAAATTCCACTTGGAAAGGATATGCGCGATGACCAAGATCAAGGTTGAAAACCCGATTGTCGAACTCGACGGCGATGAGATGACCCGCATCATGTGGGATTTCATCAAGAAAAAGCTGATCCTGCCCTATCTCGATGTGGACCTGAAATATTACGATCTGGGGATGGAGGTCCGCGACGAGACGAAAGACCAGATCACGGTCGACGCCGCGCATGCGATCAAGGAATACGGTGTCGGCGTCAAATGCGCGACCATTACCCCTGACGAAGCGCGGGTCGAGGAGTTTGGCCTGAAAGAGATGTGGCGGTCGCCCAACGGCACAATCCGCAATATCTTGGGCGGCGTGATTTTTCGCCAGCCGATCATCTGCAAGAACGTGCCGCGGTTGGTGCCGGGCTGGACCAAGCCGATTGTCGTGGGCCGCCATGCGTTCGGCGACCAGTACAAGGCGACAGACTTCAAATTTCCGGGCAAGGGCAAGCTGACGCTCAAGTTCGTCGGTGAGGACGGTACGGAGATCGAGCGCGAGGTTTTCGACGCCCCCGATGCGGGTGTCGTGATGGCGATGTACAACCTAGACAAGTCGATCATTGATTTTGCGCGCGCGTCGATGAACTATGGCCTGAACCTTGGCTGGCCTGTGTACCTGAGCACCAAGAACACCATTCTCAAGCAGTATGACGGGCGCTTTCTCGAGCTTTTCCAGCATATCTACGAGACTGAATTTGAAGATAAATTCAAGGCGAAGGGCATCACCTACGAACACCGGCTGATCGATGACATGGTGGCCTGCGCCATGAAGTGGAATGGCGGCTATGTCTGGGCGTGCAAGAACTATGACGGGGATGTGCAGTCCGACACGGTGGCGCAGGGCTTCGGCTCGCTGGGTCTGATGACTTCTGTGCTGATGACCCCCGATGGCCAGACGGTCGAAGCGGAAGCCGCCCACGGCACCGTGACGCGTCACTACCGCCAGCACCAGAAGGGCGAGGAAACCTCGACCAATTCAATCGCGTCGATCTACGCCTGGACCGGCGGGCTGAAACATCGCGGCAAGCTGGATGGCAACACCGCGCTCACCACCTTTGCCGAAACGCTGGAGAAAACGGTCGTCGACACGGTCGAATCGGGTCACATGACCAAGGATCTGGCGCTGCTGGTCGGGCCCGATCAAGGCTGGCTGACCACGATGGGCTTTCTCGAGAAGGTAGACGAGAACCTCAACAAGGCGCTTGCAGGGTGACACATTTTCAGGCCGTCCCGAACGGGGCGGCCTGTTTTTCCGGCATCGGGCCCGTTAAACGCTGCGTCGTCTGCACGGACCGGCAGTGATTGGCAACGCACCCCTAGACAGGTCAACATTACTGCCCTAAATCCAAGGGATGGATACTCAGAACCTCACAGACCACAGCCTTGCCGATGATATTCAAGGCATGACGCTTGGCGTGTTTTTAAGCGCGCTCGGGATCCATTTCCTCACGTTTGCAGGACTGATCACGGGCCAGACAGCGGGTCTTGCCGTGATTATCGCCTATCTCACAGGCTACTCCTTCGGTCCGGTGTTTTTCGTGATCAACTTGCCGTTTTACTTCCTCGCCTATCGCCGGCTTGGCGCGGAATTTACGATCAAATCGCTCATTTCGGTTTCCATGCTGTCGATCACGACTGAAATCCTGCCCCTTGGGCTGGTGTTTGACAGCATGCATCCAGCTCTCGCGGCGGTGATTTTCGGCGCACTTGTCGGCTTGGGGCTTTTGGCGCTCTTCCGACATAACGGATCGCTCGGGGGACTGGGAGTGGTGGCCTTGCTGGTGCAGGACACGACAGGGTTCAAGGCGGGCTGGGTGCAGTTGATCACGGACGCGGTTATCTTTGCAGTGGCGCTGTTGCTTTTTCCCGCTTCGGTGGTGGGCTATTCGCTGCTGGGTGCTGTGGTGCTGAACCTCGTGATCACCTTCAACCACCGCCGCGACCGCTATATCGCAACCTGATGATATGGCTGCGGAAAGTACAGGGTCTGCGACTGCTTGCGCTGGTGCCGCCGCTCTGCAAGGGTGCCGCGTGACCTTCAGCTATACCGGATGGACCCATGCATTATCTGTGGCTTTTCATTGCCATCGTTTGTGAAACCGTTGGCACGACCGCATTGCAGGCATCCCAGCAGTTCACCCGTCTTTGGCCATCTGTCGCGGTGGTCGTGTTCTATATGGTGTCGTTCTACTTCATGGCGCTGGCGCTCAAGGTAATGCCGGTGGGAATCGTCTATGCGATCTGGTCGGGTCTGGGGATCGTGTGCATTGCGGCGATCGGTTTCATCGTCTTTGGCCAGCGGCTGGATCTGCCCGCCGTACTGGGCCTGGGGCTGATCATCACGGGCATTCTGGTCATCCACCTGTTTTCCAATTCCGCGACGCATTAAGCACGTTTCCGCCATTAGGGCTAGCTTTCGGACGCAAGGCAGGCTATGCGCGGCGCAAATGCTGCAGCGCAACAGCGCGCGCGGCCGTCTCTCCTATCAAAGGCATACCCCAATGGACATGCGCAACATCGCAATCATCGCTCACGTTGACCACGGCAAAACGACGCTGGTCGACGAGCTTCTGAAACAATCCGGCACCTATCGTGAAAACCAGGCGACCACCGAACGCGCCATGGACAGCAACGATCTGGAGCGCGAGCGCGGCATCACGATCTTCGCCAAGCCCACGTCGGTCGAATGGAAGGGCGTGCGTATCAACATCGTCGACACCCCCGGCCACGCCGATTTCGGTGGCGAGGTCGAGCGGATCCTTTCCATGGTCGACGGCGTAGTGCTGCTGGTGGACGCCGCCGAAGGCCCGATGCCACAGACGAAATTCGTGACGTCCAAGGCGCTGGCTCTTGGCCTGAACCCTATCGTCGTGCTGAACAAGGTCGACAAGGGCGATGCCGAACCCGACCGCGCGCTGGACGAGTGTTTCGATCTGTTCGCCAGCCTTGGTGCCAACGACGAACAGCTTGATTTCCCGCATATGTATGCCTCGGGCCGTAATGGCTGGGCCGATATGGAGCTTGACGGTCCACGCAAAGATCTGTCGGCGCTGTTTGATCTGATCGTCGAACACGTCAAGGCCCCCAAGCAGCTCAAAGACATCGATAAGCCCTTTACGATGCTGGCGACGACATTGGGCGCTGATGCGTTTATTGGCCGTCTGCTGACAGGCCGCGTTGAAACCGGCACACTGAAAACCGGCGAGCAGGTCAAGGCGCTCTCGCGCGACGGCAAGCTGATCGAGAACTTCCGCGTGACCAAGATCATGGCGTTCCGTGGTCTGGCACAACAGCCGATTGACGTCGCCGAAGCGGGCGACATCGTATCCATCGCAGGGATGACCAAGGCCACCGTGGCCGATTCCATCGTGGCGACCTCGGTTGATACTGCCCTGCCCGCGCAGCCGATCGATCCGCCGACCATCACCATCACATTCGGGATCAACGACAGCCCGCTGGCTGGTCGTGACGGCAAGAAGGTGCAGTCGCGCGTCATCCGTGACCGCCTGATGAAAGAGGCCGAATCAAACGTTGCGATCAAGGTTTCGGACACCGCTGGTGGCGAAGCTTTCGAAGTTGCGGGCCGTGGCGAATTGCAGATGGGCGTTCTGATCGAAAACATGCGCCGCGAAGGCTTCGAGCTTTCGGTCTCGCGCCCGCAGGTTCTGTTCCGTGAAGGCGACAACGGTGAGCGGCTGGAGCCAATCGAAGAAGTCACGATCGATGTGGATGACGAGTACTCCGGTGCCGTGATCGAGAAGATCACAGGCCCTCGCAAGGGTGAGCTGGCAGAGATGAAACCGGCCGGTGCCGGCAAGACCCGCATCATTGCCCTGGTCCCGTCGCGCGGGCTGATCGGATATCACGGCGAGTTCCTGACCGACACGCGCGGTACCGGCGTTCTGAACCGTGTGTTCCACAGCTGGGCTCCGCATAAAGGTGCGATCCCGGGCCGTCGTGCAGGTGTTCTGATCTCGATGGAGAACGGCACCTCGGTCTCCTACGCGCTTTGGAAACTGGAAGACCGCGGCAAGTTCTTCATCGGTGCGCAGGAAGCCGTCTATACCGGCATGATCATCGGCGAGCACAGCCGCGACAACGATCTTGAAGTGAACCCGCTGAAGGGCAAGCAGCTGACCAACGTGCGTGCATCCGGTACCGACGAAGCGGTGCGTCTGACAACGCCCGTGACACTGTCGCTGGAGCAGGCGATTGCTTATATCGATGACGACGAACTCGTCGAGGTAACGCCAAACGCGATCCGTCTGCGCAAGCGCTATCTGGACCCGCACGAGCGCAAGCGCATGGCCAAGTCGGCCTGATCGGGCGTTAAGCCGGGGGCCAGCCCCCGGACCCCCGGGATTTCAGTCCATTTGGAATTGGGCAGGCTTCGGTCTGCCCTTTTTTATGGATTGATCAGGATACTGGACCGGGGAAGCAGGGTTCCGTCTGACTGGCGATCAGCGACGATGATTTCGCCTGAATGGGTAAATTCCCCCGTAAGGTGGCTGATATTCACCTGATGCGTTACAAAAAGAACCTGTGCGTCGTCAGGAAGCGCCGAGAGGGCTTCAAGCAAGTCGCGGCGCTGAGCGTCGGCGGCGCTGCGGTTCCGAAAAAACGAATTGAGGGCGGGCTGGTCAGTGACCGGCCCGACATCCAGCAGCGTGGCTGTTTCGCGGGCGCGGCACCATTGGCTGGTCCAGACGTAGTCAAATCTCAGACCAGCGTCACGGATCGCCTGACCGATCCGGCGGGCCTGATCCCTGCCTTCATCGCTCAAGATGCGCTGCGTGCTGCAATCCTCAAGCCGGAAGGTCGCGGGATCGCCGGTACCCGGAGCAAGAGCATGCCGCATGAGCGCCACCGCCCCGGGTGTCGCAAGCGGCGACATATCCTGCGCCGACGCCCCGCAGGGCAACAGCGCGATGATCAGAGCAAACAAGTGTTTCATCCACCAGAGCTAGCGCATCTGGCGGGCCGGACCAGAGCTCAGTCTTCGATTTCGACGACCATCAACTCGCGTTCTGATGCGTCTTTGGCGTGGCTTAGCGCCTCTTGATAGGCGGGCGAGTTGTAGCAGGCCACGGCCTCTTCCAGCGACGGGAAGCGGGCGACGACATTGCGCGGACGTTCCTTGCCTTCGAGTTGCACAAAACGTGCGCCACGGGCCAGAAACTTACCGCCGTGATCCGCGATGGCCGGACCTGCCAGCTTGGCATACCGGCCATAGGCGTCTTCATCGGTGACGGTGACATGGGCGATCCAGAGAGCTGGCATGGGGACTAACCTTTCAATAGGGCTTCTGCGGCGGCGATGGCCGCGTCGGCATTTGCAACATCTTTTGCGCCACCCTGGGCCAGATCGGGGCGACCACCGCCCCCCTTGCCACCAAGTTCGGAGACGACAGCCTTCGTGATGTCCACGGCGGAAATCCGGTCGGTCAGATCAGACGTCACACCGGAGGCCACAGCGGCCTTGCCATCGGCATCAGCAATCAACAGCACGACACCGCTGCCAAGTTTGGCTTTGTAATCATCGACCAGTGCCGGCAGATCCTTGCCCGTCACGCCAGACAGCACCTGGGCGAGAAACTTGATCCCGTGGACATCGCGTGCTTCGGGGGCGGATGATCCACCACCCGACATGGCGAGCTCGCGGCGCAGCTGTGCCACCTCGTTGGCAAGCGCCTTTCGTTCATCCAAAAGCGCGCGCACCCGGTCCGGGACATCGGCGGTCGAGGTTTTCAGCTCGGACGCAACACGGGCCAAGGCCGCTTCCTGCGTGCGCAACCAGACCAGCGCTTCGCTGCCCGTCAGCGCCTCGATCCGGCGGATGCCGGAGCTGCTGGAGCTGTCACCGAGCAGCACAAATG
>JAGXHB010000042.1 GCA_024636425.1 Roseobacter sp. | reverse complement strand
CCCGTTCAAAGTCCCGCGCCAATCCGCATCCGTCAAGTCGCGCCATTCGACATTCAGATGCACGGCTGCGTGTTCGATCAGATGCCGCAAGGCACGCGGGGGCAGAGTGGCACCTTGAGCGATCTCCACCGCCTCGGGGTCAATGGGATCAGCGGGGATGTCGCCTGCGCGCGCCGCCGCGATGAATAGCCCCATGCGCCGCGCGTGGTATCCGGTTTCGGCAATCACCATGCGGCGCGTCCAGCCGTCGCGTATTGCAGGGGCATCCAGATCAGCATCGGACAACCCGTTCAGCAGCCGCGCAAAATAGGCGGTGCCCAAACGCGCCTTGTGCAGATCCTCGGCGGGGGCAGCCGCCGCATCATACCGCGCCCCTTTCCCCTGACGGGCGACCAGTGCGGCGCGGGCGTCATCGGTCACTCTTCCACCACCATGGTGCGCCCAAAGTGCAGCCGCTCCATAATCGGCGCGTCGGAAAAGCGGAAGAGATCGAACTGCGTGTCGGCCTGCAGGGACCATGAAATCCACGACGGCACCACGAACATGTCGCCAATCTCAAGCTGGTGTTCGACACCGTCCAGCACGACCGACCCCTTGCCCTCGAACACCTGAAACACCGAAGAGCCGACCTCGCGCCGGGTTTTGCTGGTGGCCCCTGCACGCAGGCGGTGGAACTGGCAGCGGATCGTCGGCATCACGTCGCCGCCGGTTGTGGGGTTCACATAGCGGATCGCGGCATGCCCCTGTTCGACAGTGGCGGGGATGCCTTCCTCCTCCAGCAGCAACTGATCGGTCAAGGCGCGGTCGGTGTGTTCCCAGCGATAGGCCCCAAGCGGGCTGCTGACCGTATCTTCAAGCCGCGACAGGGGGCGCAGGCCGGGATTGGCCCACAACCGTTCGCCCTGACTGAAGTTCGGGGTTGCATAGTCGGTCACGCGTTCAGAGCCGAATTCGAAAAAGCCGACGTCATTGTGTTGGCTGAATGGAATATCGAGCCCGTCAATCCACGCCATAGGCTGGTCCGTCACATTGTGATGGCCGTGAAAATTCCATCCCGGCGTCAACAACAGATCGCCGCGCGACATTCGTACCGGATCGCCGTTCACCACCGTCCAGACGCCTTCGCCTTCGACGACGAACCGAAAGGCGTTCTGCGAATGGCGATGCTCGGGGGCGGTTTCTTTCGGGCCCAGATACTGGATCGCGGCCCATAGCGTCGGGCTGACATAGGCGTTGCCGCCAAGACCGGGATTGGCCAGCCCAAGCGCACGTCTTTCACCGCCGCGGCCCACGGGCACCAGATCGCCGGACGCTTCGGCCAACGGCAGGATGCGCGACCATTTCCAGATATGCGGCACCGCCTTGGGCTTGGGATGGACCGGCATCAGATCGCCAAGCTGCGTCCAGAGCGGGATCAGGTTCTCGGCCTCGAACCCTTTGTAGAGGGCGCGCAGTTCGGGCGTGTCTTCGGGTTGCATGCCATGGGCGACCTGCTTTGGATCGGTTTCTTGGTTCATGGTGATCTCTCCCTTTTTCCGTGGTCAGACTGCGGCCTTCGCGATCAGCGCCTGCCGGTCGATCTTGCCTGTACCCGTCTTGGGCAGCTCGGCGGTATAGTCGATAAGTCGTGGATATTTGTAAGGCTGCAACCGCGTCTTGACGAAGCCGCGCAGGATGTCGCTTTGTGTATCGGTTTGCGCCACCCCGTCGCGCAAACGCACCACGGCGCGCAGGGTCATGCGGGCATCGTCCATCTGGTGCGCGAGCACGGCACATTCATGCACATCGGGGTGTTCGTTCAGACAGCGTTCAACCTCCAGCGGCCAGACCCACTGGCCGGATACCTTGATCAGATCGTCCGCACGTCCCTGAAAGTAGTAATAGCCATCCCGTTCGACAAAGCGGTCGCCGGTATAGATCCAGTCGCCGCGCATGGTGTCAGCGGTCTTGTCAGGGCGGTTCCAGTACATCGGGGCGGAGGACGTGCCGCGCACGTACATCACACCTTCTTCGCCGGGTCCGGCGTCCTTGCCGTCCGGTGCCTCAAGTCTGATCTCGTAGCCTGGAACACGCGCGCCCGCCGCACCAATGCGGTGGTCGTCCAGCGCGTTTGACAGATAGACATGCAGCATCTCGGTCGATCCCAATCCTTCGGTTGGACCATGGCCCACCAGATCGACCCACCGTCGATACACGTCTTCTGACAGAATTTCAGCGGCAGACATGCTTTGCCGTACGGAGGAAAAATCAGTGCTGCCGGCGTTTTCGTGCCGCGCAACGGCGGTGAACAGCGTCGGCAGCCCGAACAGCACCGTTGGTTTGTGGGTCTCGATCGCGGCCAGCACAGCTTCGGGGCGGGGCTGGCCCGGCATCAGCAAGGCCGTCGCACCGACCGAAAACGGAAAGGTGGCGGAGTTTCCGAAGCCATAGGCAAAATACATCTTGGGCACCGAATAGCAGATATCGTCGCTGCGCAGTTTCAGGATGTTCTCGCCAAACGATGCCTGCGTGTAGGCCATGTCGTGATGCAGATGCACGATGCCCTTGGGCATGCCGGTCGATCCTGATGAATACATCCAGAACGCCATGTCATCCGGGCCTGTGTCGGCACGGGCAAGCGTTTCGGGCTGGCCGTCCAGAAACGTCGCTTCCGTGATGAAACCTTCTGCTGCGCCATTGGTCACGACGACTGTTTTCAAGCAGGTGCCAGCCATGACGGCCGGATCGAATGCGGTTGCAAGATCTGCCTCACAAATGGCAAACCGCGCACCGGTATCCTTGAGGAAAAAGTTCAACACCTCGGGCGTGGTCATGGTGTTCAACAGCACCGGAACAAAGCCTGCCCGTACCGCGCCGAAGAACGCCGCCGGATAGCTGGGCGTGTCATCAAGGAAGAACGCGATCCGCTCGCCCCGCTTGGCACCGGCGGCGGCCAAGGCGTTGCCCCATCGCGCCGCCTGCGCGATCAGCTCGGCATAGCTCAGGCGTTCGGTGGGGCTGAGGATAGCCGTCTTGTCGGGATTTCTAGTCAGGTTCTGCCACAAAATATCCGAGCAGTTGGAGTGCAACGCCTTGTCGAACCCGATCTCGGCCGCGCCGGGGACGTCTGCGGGAACAGGGTCGCTGACGACCTGCGTTCTGTGCCCTTCGTAGCGCGCGGCAAACTCCGGCGCGATCTTGCGCAGCCGTTCCATATCAATGCGCCCCGACCGGGTGATGTAGTCATAGGCGAAATCCACGGGTTCGAGCGCCATCTTCTCGCCAAAGCTGTCGTACCATGTGGCTGACGTATTCGCGGCATCCACGATCTTTTTCGCAATCGGCAGGCGGTCGCGCTGGAATGTTGCCAGACCGGCATCGACATCGTCGTGCGTGGCCAGCGCCTCGACGAGCGCGATGCAATCCTCCAGCGCAAGCCGTGTGCCGGACCCGATAGAAAAATGGGCGGTATGCGCAGCGTCGCCGATGATGACATGTCGCCCCGCCACCCAGTTTTCGCACCAAAGCTTGGGAAATTGCCGCCAGACCGATTTGTTGGTGATCAGGGATGCCCCTTGCAGCACATTCGCAAAAAGCGTCTGACACAGGGCCGCGCTGTCCGCTTCGGACATGTCTGCGAAGCCGTAGTTCCGGAATGTTTTGCCCTCGCATTCGACAATAAAGGTGCTGCGCTCGGGCGAAAACCGATAATGATGCGCGTTCAGCGGCCCCTTGTCCGTGGTGATGAAACTTTGGGTCAGGGTGTCGAACGGCCTGTCACTCCCGAACCAGGCGAAATGATTGCCGAAGTGGTCGAGGGACGGCTTGAACTGATCCGAAAGGCTGCGCCGCACCAGCGAATTGACGCCATCCGCGCCGATGACCAGATCGGCTGTCAGCATGTCCAGGCGATCAATTGGCATTCCAAAAGTAATCTCGACACCGCTCGCCTGCGCTTGTTTGCGCAAGATCTCGATCAGTTCCAACCGGCCCACGGCAGAGAATCCGACGCCATCCAGCACCACACGGTCGCGGGGCAGGTTCAGCGTCATGCTCTGCCACTGTTCCATCTGGGGGATCAGCAGGTCGTGAATGTCCGGGTCTGCAGCCTTCAGGAACTCAAGCGCCTGATCCGAAAATACGACCCCAAAGCCGAATGTCGCGCCTTCGGGGTTCTGTTCGAACACCTGCACCCGCACGCCCGGCATTTTCCGCCTCAGCAAGATCGCAGTGTAAAGCCCGGCAGGCCCGCCGCCCAGAATAGCCACGCTGGATAGTGTTGACATGGCTTCCTCCCAAAAGCGCTGACAAATGTGCGGTCAGGGTAGTTGCGCATTACGTATCATGCAATAGATTCCCTGTAGCGGAATAATGCAAAGGTGATGACGCGATGAAAACAACGGACGGGCATAGCGCTGGGATACAGTCGGTCGACACCGCATTGCAGTTGCTGGCGGTGCTGGCCGATCAGGCGGGGCCAACCACGCTGACCGATCTGGCCCGGGCAAGTGATATGCCGCCAAGCAAGGTCCACCGTTATCTGGCGTCTTTTCTGAATGCGGGGCTGGTGGTGCAGGCGGGACGGTCCGGCAAATACGATCTGGGGCCGGGGGCAATGCGGCTGGGGCTGTCCGCAATCGCACGCCATGACTTTTTCAATCGCCCGTCAGAAGCGCTGGCGGATCTGCGCGACGAAACCGGTCTGACGGTGCTGCTGTCGGTCTGGGGCGGGGGCGGTGCCACTGTGGTCAGATGGGAGCGTGCGGCATCGCCGGTTGTGGCCTCGATGGGGTTGGGAACGACCTTGCCACTGCTGACGTCGTCGTCGGGCCGTGCCTTTCTGACATGGGCACCACGCGCGCCGATCCAGTCCCTGCTCGAGGTTGAGCTGCGGCGGATGAAACGGACTCCGGCGTTGGCATCCGACTTTGTGCCGACGGCTTCCGGCGTCGCGGATCTGTGCGACAGGATCAGGGCGCAGGGCTATGCGACGGTTGACGGCGATTTCATTCCCGGACTGGTCGCACTGGCCGCCCCCGTTCTTGACTGGCAGGGTCAGGCGCAGGCCGTGATCACGCTGATCGGAACCGAGGCCGCATTGATCGAAACCGGATCAGACGCTGCGCACCGCCTGATCGCGTTCTGCGAGACGTATTCCTTTGCGCCCGCTACAAATCCGACAGCCACCTGACCGTTGTCAGATCATCGCCAAGCCAGATCATGCTGTCAGCCGTCATGGGAGGTCGGGTGCGCAGCAGGCTGCCGGGAATGGTTGTTGCGCGGGCCAGCGTCGTTCCAAGCGGAGCACCCACGATGTTGACCATGTAGCGCACTGCGCCGCTCAATGTCAGATCGGCACCGGCCAGCGTTCCGTCCGCCAGTGTCAGCCGCCCGTCCTGCCGCAGGATGGTACGCCCGTTCAGCGCAAAGCTGTCGATGTCCGACCCCGCCGTTGCCATCGCATCGGTCACCAGAAACACGTCGCCCGGACCGCGCTTGGCCGCCAGTGCGCTGCGGATCATCGCGGGGTGAACATGCACCCCGTCAGCGATCAGCCCCGCGCAGGCGGCACCGCAGTCCAGCGCGGCACCGACCAGACCGGGACTGCGCGCATGGGGCTGGCTCATCGCGT
Source organism: Roseobacter sp. (assembly GCA_024636425.1). Taxonomy (GTDB): domain Bacteria; phylum Pseudomonadota; class Alphaproteobacteria; order Rhodobacterales; family Rhodobacteraceae; genus Sulfitobacter. The sequence continues at coordinate 2,466 of JAGXHB010000042.1, read as the reverse complement.
TGAAAAGATGCGTGGTGCTGCGTGCGCCCGCGGCAAACGCAGCCATGGCGGTGTCATAATCGCAGTCGGAATGGCCAAGCGATACGATGATGCCCGCGTCGGCCATTGTGGAAATCTGGCTGTTGGTGACATTCTCGGGCGCTACCGTCACCATCAACGTGTCGATATGCGCAGCGGCATCCAGTAGCTGGCTCAGATCGTGTTGCGTCATGGGCCGGATCAGTGCCGCGTCATGCGCCCCTTTGCGCGTGATGCTCAGATGCGGGCCTTCAAGATGCAGACCGGCGATACCGGCGACGCCCTCGGCCATCGCGCTGGTGACCGCGTGGATCGCCGCCTTGGTCATTTCGGGCGTGTCCGTGATCAAGGTAGGAAGAAACGCCGCCGTCCCCAAGCCGTGATGCGCGGCGGCGATCTTCTTGAGGGTATCGACCGACGGATCGTCATTGAACATGACCCCGCCACCGCCGTTGACCTGCAGATCTACAAAACCCGGCATCAGGGTGCCGCCTTGAAGGCGTGTCGTCCGGCTCGGGTCCAACGCGCCCCTCTCCTCGCCCGTCACGACCGTTCCGTCGTTTTGAACGCTGACCGCGATGCCGGTTAAGAGGTTCTGGCCGTCAAAGATGTGCGCGCCGACAAAGGTTCTGGCGTCGTTGGTCATACCTGTGCGGCGCGCTGCGCGAGGGCAAAGGCACCGTCAACCGCGCGGCCCTGCGCAGGTACCAGTTGCGTCGTCATCATGTCCGGCAGATATTTGGCATAATGCGGCCCGACGCCGCCGGAGAGGCACAAAATATCGCCTGCGCGATACTCAAGCGCTGACAGCGCGCGCTCAAGATAGGACGCACCCGCCTGCATCAAGGGGATGCCAATACTGTCGCCTGTCGCGGCCGCCTGTACGACATCAGGGGCAAGCGTGGCGAAATCACCGGGCTTTGCGCGCAGGCTGAACTGGACGATGCCTGCTGCACCGCCAAACTTGTCGAGCAGGCGCTGCGACAGCGCACTTGGCGGGGTGATCCCGTCGACCACCAGCAATGTCTGCTCCAGCGCGCCATGCCCAAGCCACGCGCCCGAGGCCTGGTCCGAAACCTGATAGCACCAGCCGCCGACACAGGTCTGAACGCCGTCCCGCTGGCGGGCAATGATGGTGCCGGTGCCCAAAGCGATGACGAACCCGTCAACCTGTCCGATGGCCCCGACGATGGTGGTGGCGGTGTCTTCGGTCACGATGGATGTGCCGAAAGGCAACGCTTCCCTCACGCGGGCACCGATATCCGGGCCTGTGAACCCTGCCAGCCCCAGATGGGCAACAGCGTGCCCCGTTTTGGTGTCGTCAAGGCCGGCCTGCGCGATCGCGGTGCGGGTCGCGTCCAGTATATTGGCAATCGCCGCGTCAAAATCCGTGCTGATGTTGGCGGGCCCGCCGGTGGCTTCGGCAAGGATGCCCTGATCCGGAGTGCCGACAGCAACGCGGCAACCGGTGCCACCACCATCCACGGCGATCAAAAAGGAGGGTTCATTATTCTTCATCCGGTTTGTTTAAGGGACAGTGATAATCGGGGAAAGGGTCTTTTCACGGTTCGCGCCCCGCTGTCCGCAACCGGATTTGCAAAGCGGCGCTGATGCTGTTATGTTAGCGGTAACATCAAGGCTTGGCGCGAGGAGGCAACATGCGTTGCCCGCGCCAGCCTGCCAAGGCGCTGCCTATCAAGGAGGATTTGCCATGCTGAACGAAACCGTCACCCGCGTTACCGACCGTATCATTGAACGCAGCGCCCAGACCCGCCGACCGTATCTGGACCGGATGCGCCGTGCCGCCGAAGATGGCCCCGCCCGTGCGCATCTGTCTTGCAGTGGTCAAGCGCATGCCTATGCGGGTGCGGGGCCGGATCAGGATGCGCTGGCGACGAAATCGGCGGGTAACATCGGGATCATCACGACCTATAATGACATGCTCTCGGCGCATCAGCCGTTTGAGCGTTTTCCCGACATCATCCGCGATGCGGCCCGCGCGGTCGGGGGTACGGCGCAGGTCGCGGGCGGCGTGCCTGCCATGTGCGATGGCGTGACCCAAGGCACCCCCGGCATGGAGCTGTCGCTGTTCTCGCGCGATGTGATCGCCATGGCGGCGGGGGTCGGGCTAAGCCATAACACCTTCGACGCGGCCGTTTTTCTTGGCGTGTGTGACAAGATCGTGCCGGGGCTGGTGATCGCGGCGCAGGCCTTCGGGCATCTTCCGGCGGTGTTTTTGCCGGCAGGGCCGATGACCTCGGGCATCTCCAACGACGAAAAAGCGGAAGTGCGCCAGCGTTTCGCCTCGGGCGAGGCCACCCGCGAGGAACTTATGGCGTCCGAAATGGCGGCGTATCATGGGCCTGGCACCTGCACCTTCTATGGCACCGCCAACACCAACCAGATGCTGATGGAATTCATGGGCCTGCACCTGCCCGGGGCGTCCTT
>JAGXHB010000276.1 GCA_024636425.1 Roseobacter sp. | reverse complement strand
CCAAGCACCATGTCGCTGAGCCCTTGGCACCTTGCCGTTGTGCACATCAGCACGATCGAAATCAGCTGTAGCGGCATCATGCCGATGCTGACCGTATAGCCAAGGGTGTGGGCAAAAGCAGTCGCGGCATCAAAACGTGTGTCCTGCGCGGTGCGCAGTTCCATCCCGAAAAGCCGCATGCCCCAGGTGGCAGAACCGTTGGCCAGCGTGATGACGCGGTAGGCAAATCCGACGGCCAGCATCAGCAGCGGAAAGAAGAAGATGCCGGTGAAGGCGGTGAAGGGCAGGATCACCACACAGGCAATCAGGATCAGCGCCGCATCCGCAACCCACGCCAGAAACCGCTTGAGCGGGATGCCGTCATAAAATTCGGGCTGGTGATCGGGGTCGGGCAGGGTGGTCATAAGGGTATCCTGTGAAGTTGGGGTTTGCGCCCCCCGGATGTCGGGAGGCGCGGGCCTGAAGTCAAGCTCAGGCGGTTTCGGTTTCATCGTCGTTGCGGGCGTCCTTGCGGGCGCGCTCGGACATGAACTGGTCGAATTCAGCCTTGTCCTTGGCCTCGCGCAGGCGGGTCAGGAAAGCTTCGAAGTTGGTCTGCTCTTCTTCGAGGCGGGCCAGCGTGTCGGCCTTGTAGGCGTCAAAGGCGGCGTTTCCGGTCGAGCGCGTGGTCATGGATTTATAGCTGTTGCACTTGGCACGGGAAGACGATTTGAACATGCGTTTGCTCCATATCATATAGGCGAGAAGGGCGAGGCCAACGGGCCAGAAGAGGACGAAGCCAATCACCATCACGGCGATCCAGGCTCCTTTGCCCTTGTCATCAAGGAAGTCTTCTGCGCGGCCCAACCAACTGCGCGCGGGGGCGTAGGCGGGGGTATAGGTCTGTGTCATCAATTTCCCTTTCGGTCAGAGTGTGGTGGCCCTGAACACTGCGGGCCTGTTTCTGTGTGATGGCTATGTGAATGCCTTTCACATTAACGAAGATGGGGATGGCACCGGTACCTCGCAAGGGTTGATGTGAATGTTTTTTACATTATTTGGATTACGCCGTAAAATCAGCGGTTTGCGCCGCTGTGACGCGCTGCAAATCTACGGGCGTGATCGGGAATATGTGATGCGGCGTGCCCGCTGCAGCCCAGATCTGCGTGAAATCAGCCAAGCGCGGGTCCAGAAAGGCGCGGATCGGGGACAGATGCCCGACAGGTGACACACCGCCGATGGCAAAGCCGGTTTGCGCGCGGACAAGGGCGGCATCCGCACGGCCCAGCGGTTCACCCGCCACAACGCTCGCCTTGGTCACATCGACCTGATTGCCTCCAGCGGTCAGAAAAAGGATCGCCTCGCCCGACGTCTCGCCGCGAAAGATCATCGACTTTGCGATCTGGTCAACCGCGCAGCCGGCGACCTCCGCGGCCTGCGCTGCGGTGCGCGCAAGACCAAGCTCCTGAATATCCGCAGGCAAGCCCGCATCCTGAAGGGCCCGCGTCACCCGCTTGAGACTTTTTGACATGCTCATGGTCTCCTGTCCGTCGCGCCGAGTATTCCAGCATCACTGTCCATTGACCAGACCCACGCGACAGCGCATCTTTCGCGGATGACTGATGAAGCTTTTATCTCCCAAATCACCCGCGTGCCCCGGATTTTCGCAACAGAGCAAGCTGCGGACGCCCGCGCCGCACTGCCTGACCTGCCCCCCGAGATCGACGCGCTGGTGGCCGGGGCCGGTTCCGTGTCGCCCTATCTGCTGGATCTGATGCAAAAGGAAGCGGCGTGGTGCCGTGTCGCTTTTGACGCCCCCGAACGGGCAGTGCGTGCCGTCATCAAGGGGGCTGCCGACGCGCCGCCGGATCAGGTGTCGGTCCATCTGCGGCAGGCCAAGCAGCGGGTCGCGCTGATGACGGGGCTCGCCGATCTGGCCGGTGCATGGTCGCTGGAAGAGGTGACCGCGACCTTGAGCGATTTTGCCGATGCTGCCTGTCATGCGGCATTGAAAGCGGGGCTTCTGGCGCAGATCAAGCGGGGCAAACTGCCCGGCATGACGCCCGAGGATGCCGAGACAGGGGCAGGCATGGTGATCCTGGCGATGGGCAAGATGGGGGCAGGGGAGCTGAATTATTCGTCGGACATTGATCTGATATGCCTCTTTGATGAAACCCGCTTTGATCCCGCCGATTTTCACGACGCCCGCACCGCCTTTGTCCGCGCGACAAGGATGATGAGCGGGACGCTCAGCGATCTGACCGGCGAAGGGTATGTCTTTCGCACCGATCTGCGGTTGCGCCCCGATCCGGGCGTGACCCCGGTCTGCATGGCGATGGAAGCGGCAGAGCGGTATTATGAAAGCCTTGGCCGCACCTGGGAGCGTGCCGCCTATATCAAGGCGCGCCCTGCAGCGGGGGACATTGCTGCGGGCGAGAAATTCCTTGACGCACTGCGCCCGTTTGTCTGGCGCCGTCATCTGGACTTTGCCGCCATCCAGGACGCGCATGACATGCGGCTGGCGATCCGTGAACACAAGGGCCTTGGCGGGCCGATCACGCTTGGCGGGCACAACATGAAGCTCGGGCGCGGCGGCATTCGCGAGATCGAGTTTTTCACCCAGACCCGCCAACTGATCGCCGGCGGACGCGATGCGGACCTGCGGGTGCGCGGCACCTGCGAAGGGTTGGGGGTGCTGGCGCAGAAAGGCTGGCTGCCGGCGGATGTTGCGACCACCCTGATCGATCACTATCGCGCGCACCGCACGGTGGAGCACCGGGTCCAGATGATCCGTGACGCGCAGACCCACACCTTGCCGAAGACACCAGACGGCTTTGCGCGGCTGGCGGCGATGATGGATCTGGATGTGGGCGACCTGAAATCCGACCTGAACCGCCGCTTGTCCGAGGTTCACCATCTGACCGAAGGTTTCTTTGCGGGGTCCGACGCGCCGCCACCCGCGACCGGTGATCATGTTTTCGATACCGGCATTCTGGACCGCTGGTTAAGCTATCCCGCCTTGCGCAGCCCGCGTGCCGCAGATCTTTTTGCCGAACTGAAGCCAAGTCTTCTGGACAAGCTGGCGCGCGCGGACCGCCCCGACGAGGCGCTTTTGGCCTTTGACGGGTTTCTGGCGGGGCTGCCTGCGGGGGTGCAGCTCTTCTCGCTGCTCAAGGTCAACCCGCAGCTTGCGGATCTGCTGGTGGACATCGTCAGCACCTCGCCAGCCCTAGCCGATTACCTGTCGCGCCATGCGCGGGTGCTGGATGCCGTCATCGGGGGAGATTTCTTCAGCGACTGGCCGGGCGAAGCGGCGCTCGTCTCGTCGCTGCGCGCCACGCTTGAGGCGGAGGACGACTACGAGGCGCGTCTGGATGCAACGCGCCGGTGGGCGCATGAATGGCACTTTCGCGTCGGTGTTCACCAGTTGCGCGGTTTGACGGATGCGACAACGGCGGGCCAGCACTATGCGGATCTGGCCTGCGCCGTGTTGCGGGTGCTATGGCCGATTGTGGGCGATGAGTTCGCCCGGCGTCACGGACCACAACCGGGGCGCGGTGCAGTGCTGGTGGGGATGGGGTCGCTCGGGGCACACCGGCTGACAGCCAAATCCGACCTTGATATGATCGTGATCTATGATGCCCAAGGGGTCGAGACATCCGAAGGCAAGCGTCCGCTGGCGGCACGGTTGTATTACGCTCGGCTGACGCAAGCGATGATCACGGCCATGACGGCCCCCATGGCGCAAGGGCGGCTTTACGAGGTCGACATGCGGTTGCGGCCTTCGGGCAGTCAGGGGCCGGTCGCCACGAGTTTTGCCAGTTTTGAAAGCTATCATAAGGGCGAGGCATGGGTCTGGGAGCATCTGGCGCTGACCCGCTCGACTGTCGTGGCAGGCCCCGAAGATCTGGCCCGCGATGTCGAAGACCTGCGCTCCGAAGTTCTGGGTCTGCACCGCGATCGCGCCCATGTCCTGCACGAGGTTGCAGCGATGCGCGGGCGTCTGGCCACCGCCAAGGGCTCCGAAGGCCCGCTGGATGCAAAGAACGGGCCGGGCCGCCAGCAGGACATCGAATTGATGGCGCAGACTGGCGCGCTGCTGGCGGGAATGGCCAAGGCCGATGTGGCAGCGGGGCTTGATGCTGCGGGCCGGCTGGATGTGATCAGCCCTGCGGATGCAGCGGCGCTGAAACAGGCCTATGATACATGCTGGTCGCTGCAATCGGCCACGCGTCTGCTGTCGGCATCGGTCTTGCGCAGTGATACGCTCGGGCAGGCAGCGGCGGGATTTCTGGCGCGTGCCTTGGGGTGTGAAACATTGCCGGAGGTCGAAGCGCATCTGGAGAAGACATATGCCGCTTCAGCCTCTATCATAGCGCAGGCTCTGGCGGATCATGGGGCTGCGCCTACGAAAGGATGACACATGCTGAAAGGTGACGTGAATGACCCCAAAGGGTTGGTTTTTGAGGCCTACCAGATCGAGGGGATTACCAAATCCGAATGTCGTACCATCTTTCTGGACTGGGCGCTGAGCCTGCCGCTGGACGTCGACACCGGGAACACCATCCGTGTGATGCTTGCCAGTTACGGGGCTGCCGAACCGGGACATCCGATGACCGAAGTGATGAAGGAAGGCCTGAACGGAATGGCCGCGCCGCGCCGCCGTGGCGGCTGGAAAAGCCGTACGCGCAACTAGGGCGTTGCCGGAGTAGCGCCAGAATTAAGACGACAGCGTGCAAAATGACCCTCGAATTGCCCTAGGTCATCGCTGTTTTCGCCCCAAAGCGGCCCCAATTCAGGATCAAAACTTGTCGTAAGTTAACCATGAGCCGCAAGGCATCGGGAGAATACGATGAGAAACGTCAAACTGCTTGCCGCCCTGGCTTTGTCCACGTTGATTTCAGCCTGTGCGACCTCTGATATTGCCAGCCGGAACGCGACGATCGACCCTGCGGCACCGCACATCGCTTTTCAGGCCGCATCCGGTGCTGCCACGCTGGACGCGATCCGACCCGCGCTGCGGGTGTCGCAGATCAACGTGGTCATCCCCGAAAGCCTCAGGGTGTCCGAGGCAAACCGCTATTACCCGTCCGGTGACATCGTCTGGCGTGGTGACCCGATCGGTGACCGGCACGCGCAGGTCAAGGCGATCTTTGAGGCCGCCCTGCAGCAGACTGCGCAAAGTTCCGAGGGTGAGATCCCCGTGCTGATAAACGTCGAACTGGTCCGGTTTCACGCGCTGACCGAAAAGGCGCGTTATACCTATGGCGGGGTCCATTCCATCACTTTCCGCCTCAGCATGATCGACACCCGCACCGGTCTGCCGTTGGGTGAACCCCGGTTGGTTCAGGCCGATCTTGACGGCTTTGGCGGACAGCAGGCGATTGAAGCCGACCGCGCCGGTCAGACCCAGAAGGTTCGCATCACGAACCACCTGACCGAAGTCTTCCGTCAGGAACTGGTCAAGCCCGGTGGCTACCAGAATGCAAAACTCGGCATGTTTCAGGTGCTCAACAAACTCTGAGCTTTCCCAATCCCTGCAAACCGACTAGAGGGGGCGTTATGACAACGCCCCCTTTTGCATCCGCCCCGACCGAACCGCAGACCCTGCCAGTGGTACGTCTGCTGCCCAAAGCCAATGCGCGCGCCATTCGCCATGGATTTCCTTGGGTTTATGCCAATGAAATGGTGCTGGATCGCCGTACCAAAGGGCTGGAGCCCGGCAGTCTTGCGCTTCTGGAAGATGCCGACCGGCAGGTGATGGGTGTCGTCGCCGTGAACCCCAACTCCAAGATTTTCTGCCGCATGCTGGACCAGAACGCCGAAGCTTCGGTCAATCAAAGCTGGTTTGCGGAACATATCGCGCGCGCGCTGAAACTGCGCGAACAGCTTTATGATGCGCCGTTCTACCGCCTGATCCACGCCGAAGCCGACGGGCTGCCCGGCGTCGTGATCGACCGCTTTGGCGATACCGCCGTCATTCAGCCTAACGCCGCGTGGGCCGATGTCCATATTGAGGCGTTGACCGCCGCCTTGGTGGAACAGACCGGCATCAAACATGTGTTGAAAAACGCAGGGGGCCGGACCCGCACGCTGGAAGGGCTGGATGATGTCAGTACCGTTCTGCAGGGCGACGCTCCGGCGGGGCCGATCCCCGTGCCGATGAACGGGGCTACATATATGGCCGATCTGACAGGCGGTCAAAAGACCGGCATCTTTTACGATCAGCGCCCAAATCACGCCTTTGCGGCAAACCTTTCCGGGGGCAAGCGTGTGCTGGATGTATTCGCGCATGTCGGCGGGTTCGGCCTGGCCGCGCTTGCCAACGGTGCGGCATCCGTGCTGGCGGTTGACGGGTCTGCGCCCGCGTTGGCGCTCGCAGAAGAAGGTGCGGCCGCGATGGGCGTCAGCGACAAATTTACGACCCGTCAGGGCGATGCATTCGATCTGCTGACAGCGCTGCGGGCCGAAGGCGAAGAATTCGACGTCGTGATCTGTGACCCGCCCGCCTTTGCACCGGGCAAGCCCGCGCTCGAGGCTGGATTGCGCGCTTACGAACGATTGGCGCGCCTTGCCGCGCCGCTTGTTGCGGAAGACGGTATCCTGGGTCTTTGTTCATGCTCTCATGCCGCTGATCTTGGCCAGTTCCGCATCGCATCCGTGCGCGGAATCGGGCGGGCAGGGCGGCGCGCTGCGTTGCTGCACACGGGCTTTGCCGGCCCCGATCATCCGCAACTGCCCCAGCTTGCGGAAACCGGCTATCTGAAGTCGCTGTTCTTCCGGCTGTAAATGCCCGTCCGGATCCTGATCGACGCTTGCGTGCTTTATCCGACTGTGATGCGCGAGATGGTTCTGGGGGCCGCACGCGCCGGCTGTTTCGAGCCATTGTGGTCTGCGCGCATTCTTGAGGAATGGGCCCGCGCGGCCGTCAAGATCGGTCCCACCGGCGAAGCGCAGGCGCGCGGTGAAATCGCGCTGATCAAAGCGGCCTGGCCCCGTGCAGAAGTGCCCGCGGCCCCCGGTATCGAGCAGCGATTGTATCTGCCTGACGAAAACGACCTGCATGTGCTGGCGGCAGCGATCGCGGGCAGTGCCGAAATTCTCATGACCCTGAATGCCAAGGATTTTCCACGCGGCACGCTCTCCGAGGAAGGCGTGGCACGGGTCGATCCAGACAGCTACCTTCACAGTATTTGGCTGGCGCGTCCCGAGGTGATGGAAGCCACGGCGAAGGGAGTTCTGGCACAGGCGCAGGCGCTTTCCGGTCAGAACTGGGAGATGCGCGGCCTGCTCAAGAAAGCGCGGTTGCCCCGCCTTGCCAAGGCGCTTGGCTAGGTCTTCCAGCGGTCCTGCAAGGTGGTCAGGGCGGCGATGCGGTCTTCGGTCTTGGGGTGGCTCATCAACCATGCGGGGGCTGTGCCGTTATTGTTTTGCGTCAGCGCCTCGAGCTTTCTGAAAAGCGAGATCTGGGGCGCAACACCAATCCCCGCCTTGGTCAGCAAAGCGGCGGCATAGGCGTCCGCTTCGTATTCGTCCGACCGCGACAGCCGTGCCGCCAGAAGGCTGGCCAGCATGTTCGCAATCCACACTCCGATGCCGGGAATGATGCGGCCAAGGATCATCGCAAGCGCGGCACGCATGGCGTTCTGGCCTGAAAAGTCGATCATCCGGCGGCGGGAGTGGCCCAAGGCGACGTGACCCAGCTCATGCGCGATCACACTTGCCAGTTCCTCTGCCGTCACCTCGCCTGCGCGGAACTTGTTGTAGAACCCGCGTGTGATGAAGATCCGACCATCAGGGGCGGCCAAACCATTGACGGGGGCCACTTCGTAAATGTGGACCTTGATCCGGTCTAGATCCAGCGCGCGCGCCATCTTGCTGCTCATGTCTTTAAGCGTGGGGTCGACAAGTTCGGTCGATTTCTCGTCCAGTTCCTTGGCGGTCCGCCAAGCTGAAAAACGGTACATGGCCAGTCCGTAAAGGATGGCGAGCAAAATTGGGATGACGCGTATCATACAGCCAATATGGCGATGCCGCGCCAAAAGGAAAGGACAGGATGCAAAACCATTCGTCGCAGGGCAATCGGGGATGCAAACGCAGATCAGCCCCCTCGCGACAGGCGCGAAAGGGCTGACAGAAAGCCGCAAGCTGGCAAACTCAACACACCAGCATCGGCGCTGTTTCGTCCGAGGGAACGAGACCGAAAGCGCGGCCTTCTATGGGTTAAACCAGTTTGGCTTCCATGGTAATTTCTGCTGTCATCAGCTTGGAGATCGGGCAGTTTTCCTTGGCAGCCTTGGTTGCTTCTTCAAACTGCTTTTCGGTCGCTTTCGGGATCACGCAGCTGACATCAAGGTGGATTTTTGGAACATGAAAGCCACCGTCCTTTTCTTCAAGGAACACAGTCGCTTTGGTCTCGATGCTGTCTGCCACCAGATCATGACTTTCCAAGATCATCGAAAGCGCCATGGAAAAGCACGATGCATGCGCTGCACCGATCAACTCTTCCGGGTTGGTGCCGGGCTTGTCCTCAAAGCGTGTGTTGAAGCCATACGGCTGATCGTTCAACACGCCGGTTTGCGTCGAAACATGGCCTTTGCCCTCTTTGAGGTTGCCGGTCCATTTGGCGGAGCCTGATTTCTTGATCATTGCGGTATCCTTTCGACATTGCGTTTCACCACCCCAACGTCACGACCCCGACTGCGGTTCCATAATGTCGCGAGCAATTAAATCGCGCACAATATAATTGAAGGATCCGTAACCACTTGTCGCCTGTACCGGTCCATCGCTTGCGAAAGAATCGCGCGCCATTTAACCTGAACCCATCCGAGAGGTGACCGATGACCCGATCCATTAAACCCGAAGCAATGCTGTGCTTTGATATTTATGCGCTGCAACAGGCGTTTGGCCGGCTTTACAAGCCGCTGCTGGATCCGTTGGGGCTGACCTATCCGCAATATCTGGTGATGGTGGTGATTTGGGACAGTGCGCCGCTGAACGTGGGCCAGATCGGTCATCGGCTGGGGCTGGAATCAAGCACGCTGACCCCGCTGATCAAACGGCTTGAGGGGGCAGGGCTGGTCTCGCGCAAGCGTGATCACGAGGACGAGCGCCGCGTACAGGTGCATCTGACCGATGCGGGACGTGCGCTGATGGCTGATGCGAGCGACGTGCCTGCCCGCGTGGAGGCCGCGACCGAGCTGGACAAGGACGCGATCAAGGAACTGCGCAGCACCCTTGGCCAGCTTCGTGCGGCACTTGCACGCAACGTCTAGCGGATCAGTGCCTTCATGCCGCGGCTGAGACCCTCAAGCGTCATCGGCACCATCGCGTCGGGTCCAAAGATTTCCTGAACCATCTTGATTGACTGCGTATAGGGCCAGTATTTTTCCGGGATCGGATTGATCCACAGGCTGCTGTTCCACTGCTCGCGTGCGCGGGTTAGCCAGACCGATCCGGCCTCGGGGTTCCAATGTTCGTTGGCTCCGCCCGGATAGGCGATTTCATAGGGCGACATCGACGCGTCACCCACGAAAATACATTTGTAATCCGGCCCATAGGTGCGCAGGATTTCCTGCGTCGATTGCTGTTCGGCCCAGCGACGGCGGTTGTCGCGCCAGACACCTTCATACAGGCAGTTGTGGAAGTAGAAATATTCCAGATGTTTGAATTCGGCCTTCGCCGCGCTGAACAATTCCTCGACCGTTCTGATATGCGGGTCCATCGAACCGCCAACGTCCAGAAACAGCAGAACCTTTACCGCGTTGCGCCGCTCTGGTCGGGTTTTGACGTCAAGATACCCGTGCTCGGCGGTTGCGCGGATCGTGCCGCCCAGATCAAGCTCTTCTGTGGCTCCGTCGCGGGCCCACCGGCGCAGACGTTTCAGTGCGACCTTGATGTTGCGGGTGCCCAGTTCGACGGTATCGTCCAGGTTCCTGAATTCGCGCTTGTCCCAGACCTTGACCGCGCGTTGGTGGCGGCTTTCGTCCTGACCGATGCGCACGCCCTCGGGGTTGTAGCCATACGCCCCGAATGGCGAGGTGCCGGCCGTGCCGATCCATTTGTTGCCGCCCTGATGGCGGCCTTTTTGTTCCGCCAGACGTTCGCGCAGTTTCTCCATCAGCTTGTCAAAGCCGCCAGCGGCTTCGATCTCGGCCTTCTCCTCTGGGGACAGATGCTTTTCAGCCATCTTTTCCAGCCAGTCCTTGGGGATATCAACAGCTTCAAGAACGTCGTCCAAGCTAATGTTTTCCAACCCTTTAAATGCCGCAGCAAAGGCCTGGTCGAACTTGTCGATGTTACGCTCGTCCTTCACCATGCTGACGCGGGCAAGGTAGTAGAACGCATCGACATCATAGGTCGCAAGTCCTGCCGCCATCCCATCCAGAAACGCCAGAAACTCCCGCATTGAAACGGGCACCTTGTGGCGGCGCAACTGGTCGAAAAAGGGCAGGAACATGGGTTAACCTCCGCTCAACACTCTGTCGATGATGACTGTAAGGATCATGCCCACAATGATAAAGGCCATCGCATAGCCGGCAGCATATTGTGCGATGTCCTTACGGTTTCCCTTGCGTTTGCGGGCGGTGTACCCGCCCAGCAATGCGCCACAGATGGCAAAGATTAATACGATCATTCAAACCCGCTTTGCTTGCTTACTTGAGCGGGTTCAGGGACGCGATCTCGCGCATCTTGGCCCGCACAGCCCAGTCAGAGCCAAAGCCGTAGCGCGCCCAGCCCAGACTGTCCAGCCTGACCAAACGGGCCTCGGCGGCGCGGTTTTCAAGCTCCAGCGCCTCTGCACGCAACAAAAGAAGGGTGCTCAGAAGGGCTGCGTTTTCGCGGTCGCGTGCGGTTTCGACATGTGGGCCAATAAGCCGCAGTGCTTCGGCACCATCCCCCTTGGAGATGGCATAGGCACCCAGCTGCGTGGCCACATACGCGCGGTGCAGGTCGGTGCCTGCATTGCGGGCATAGAAGACTTCGGCCAGTTGGTATTGCTTGTGCGCCGCTTCTGCATCGCCCGATTGCAGCGCACGCCCCATGGCGTAATGCGCAAAGGCGCGGCGATGATCCTCCCAGCCAAGGGTTTGCGCGATCTTGATGGCGCTGTAGGCCGCATCCTGACGCTGCCCGTCGGACCGGCCGGGGCCAAGGGCACCCTGAACCGCGGCATTCCATTCCCGCGGTGTGCGCGTGACGAAACGCGACGCGGTCGAGGTGCCGCGCGGGTTGATCCGCGCCAGGATGCCGGGCAGGGCGTCTACAACCTGCCCCCGGGTCATGCCCGATCGCAAAGCCGGGTCATAGTAGGCGCGCAGGATCATCATGTCGAAGCCCGTCAGGACGGTATGCACATTGTCATCGTTGAAGACGGAATCCGGCAGCCGATAGAGATCGTTGAGCGGCCCGAGGGCCTGCGCGACCTCCTCGTGCAGACAGTCGCGTAATTCTTGCGGGCTCGCATCGTTGGGCAGGAAAACAGACACTTTCGTGCGGGTTTTCATCAAGGACCAGTTGGTCAGGGAGGATCTGCGGGCCTTGCGGTATTCGGCAAGGCTGCTGACGTTCGGAGCGACAAAGCAGGCGGCCTGCGGCAAGATCTGCCGGATCCTTGCGCGGCTGACGGCCTCTACCGTGATGTTGGCTGTGTCGTCATTGGTGGTGCGGATGTCTATGCGCGCCTCGGACCGCAGACGACCGATAAGCCGTGACAGATCGGCAGCAAGCGTCGGGGGCGGCGCGCCCGTAACGCGCAGAGTGATCGGCCCTTCGAACCGGGTCAGGACCGGAAGATCTTTGCCGCTTTCCATGCGAAAGGACAATTCGATGAAATCAAGCGACAGATCATTGTTCGACCGTGGTGGCGCAGAAGGAAGATGTGCCGCAAAGCTTTTCATCGGTGGCAGAGATGTGATCGGCGTCTCAAAAGACGCACGGGAGACTTCGCCGGGGTGGGACGCGGGAACGCAGGCGTTGACCACGAGCATGATCGGGAACAAAAAGCGCCCTCTCACGACCATTTTCCCGAAACGGAAGGGCCGGCACACCAGACACCATCCGCAAAAAACCAGCGCACGAGCCGCACATACCGTGCCGAAATCATATAAATCATGTTACCTGCCTGCCCTTTTGAGCTGATTACAGGATCTTTTTGCCCACTAACCGGACCATTCTAGGGAGCAACCATGGCAAAAGAGAGAAAAATATCAACAATTAAGGCAGGGTTGTGACGTGCGTGTCATGCACGCCACAAGTGAATATGGGGCAAATACGCTTGCCCCACCAGATTTTGTGAAGTCGGCTATTTTTGTGCCCGTGCCATGAAGGCAAGGCGCTCGAACAGATGCACATCCTGTTCATTCTTGAGCAGCGCACCATGCAGCTTTGGCAGCGCACTCTTGCCGTCCTTCTTCAGGTCGGCGGCATCCATATCCTCGGCCAGCAGCAATTTCAGCCAATCCAGCACTTCCGACGTCGACGGCTTTTTCTTGAGCCCCTGTTGATCCCGAATCTCGTAGAATTGGGTCAACGCAGTGGTCAGCAGGTTTTCCTTGATCCCGGGATGATGGACTTCGACGATCTTGCGCAGCGTGTCCATTTCGGGAAAGCGGATGTAGTGAAAGAAACAGCGGCGCAGGAAGGCGTCGGGCAGTTCCTTTTCATTGTTCGAGGTGATGATGACGATGGGGCGGTTGACAGCCTTGATTGTCTCGCCTGTCTCGTAGACGAAAAACTCCATCTTATCAAGCTCTTGCAAGAGGTCGTTCGGAAACTCGATGTCGGCCTTGTCGATTTCGTCGATCAGCAGGACCGTCTTGCCCTCAGCCTCGAACGCCTGCCAGAGTTTGCCTTTGCGGATATAATTCCTGACGTCATGCACGCGTTCTTCGCCCAACTGGCTGTCCCGCAGGCGGCTGACGGCGTCATATTCATACAGACCTTGCTGGGCACGCGTGGTCGATTTGATGTTCCATTCGATCATCGGCAGCCCAAGCGCGTTCGATACCTGCCGCGCGAGTTCGGTCTTGCCGGTGCCGGGTTCCCCTTTGACGAGCAGTGGACGCTCCAGTGTGACGGCGGCATTGACTGCGATCGTCAGATCGTCCGTTGCTACGTAGTCGTCGGTTCCTTGGAATTTCATCTTGTTATCAACCTTCTTTCACGCGCTATTTGGTGCCCTTAAACCAATAAACGTCCGCATTGTGTAGTGACAATCGTCAAATGCTGCGTTAGATGCCGCTGCAGAAGCGGTGTCGGGAGACGGGCCTCAATGATTGGATCGAAGATCGCTATGGGGAAAGATATGAACCAGGAAGTTTTTCTGTCGGATACATACAGTCCAGCAGAGGACGAACCGTTCATGAATGAGCGGCAAGTCGAATATTTCAGACGCAAGTTGCTGAGTTGGAAATCCGAACTGCTGGCAGGCAGTCGGGACACGATCGAAGGTCTGCAAGACGGGACACGCAATATTCCTGACGTTACCGACCGTGCATCCGAAGAAACCGACCGGGCGTTGGAACTTCGCACCCGCGACCGCGCCCGCAAGCTGGTCAGCAAGATCGACGCGGCGCTACGCCGGATCGAAGAGGGCGAATTCGGCTATTGCTCCGTCACCGGAGAGCCGATTTCACTCAAGCGGCTTGATGCGCGTCCGATCGCCACGATGAGCCTTGAGGCCCAGGAGCGTCACGAGCGCCGCGAGAAAGTCCACCGGGATGAATGACCGCCTGCGCGGTTGAGAGATCTGAAAAGCGTCGTGGTTGAACCTGCGGCGCTTTTTTACATTTACCGGAGGACCGGAGCGTGACCATCAGCAATGCAATCGTCGTAGGTGGCGGTATCGGGGGCCTTGCCACTGCCGCCGCCTTGTCGCGGCGTGGCATGGCCGTGACCTTGATGGAGCAAGCTCCACGGATCGCTGAAGTCGGGGCCGGCCTGCAGATCAGCCCCAACGGCGTGGCCGTCCTGCGCGCCTTGGGACTTGAGGCAAAGCTGAAAGAACGGGGTGCCGTGCGCGGGCAGGCAGTGGTCTTGCAGGATTATAAGGCGGGCAGGCGGGTGGCGCGTATTGACCTGCTGCGCGGGCGCAAGGACCACCCTTATTATTTCATGCACCGCGCCGATCTGGTCGAGGTATTGTTGGGCGCTGCCAAACGCGGCAACGTGTCGATAGAGCTTGGCAGTGCGGTGGACCGGATCATGCCAGGTCACTCCCCGCAGCTTTCGATGGGGTCTGACACGCTCCGGCGGGCCGAGCTGATCGTTGATGCCAGCGGGCTTCACAGCAAGACCCGTGATGTCCTGAACGGCCCCGGTGCCGCGACCTTTTCAGGCCAGGTGGCATGGCGCGCAGTTGTGCCCAACAGGTTCGACCATCCTGCCGAAGCGCATGTGACCATGGGGCCGGGCCGGCATCTGGTCAGCTATCCGGTCCGGGGCGGGCAGATGGTCAACCTCGTCGCTGTGCAGGAACGGCGCGATTGGGCCCCCGAAGGATGGAGCCTTGCGGACGATCCTGCCAATCTACGCAGTGCTTTTGCCGATTTCGGCGGTCGCGCCGCCGAGATGATCGCCGCTGTTGACCACTGCACGCTCTGGGGGTTGCACCTGCATCCGGTCGCGGACGTCTGGCACCGCGACGGCGTGGCACTGGTGGGGGATGCGGCGCATCCGACGCTGCCGTTTCTGGCGCAAGGTGCGAATATGGCGCTCGAGGATGCGTGGGTGCTGGCCGATTGCGTGCTTGGCCAGCCCGCAGCCAAGGCGCTTGAGTGCTACCAGTCCGCGCGTGAAATGCGGGTGCGTCGGGTCATCAAGACGGCAGCGGGCAACGCCGCGCGCTATCATCTGCATCCGGGGCTGGTACGGACGGGCGCGCATATGGGGTTGCGGCTGGCCAGCCTGGTGGCACCTTGGGCGATGACGGGTGCGTTCAACTGGCTTTACCATCACGACGTGACAGCCGCCCCGAGATAGGATCAGCCTGCGCGTTGCAACATGCCAAAGAGGTCACGGGGGTCTTCGGGGTCGGCCAGCAGGTCCAGCGGATCGAACAACCCTGTTGCCCTGATCTGGTCACGGACATAGCGCAATGCCGAAAAATCCTCGATTGCAAAGCCCACGCTGTCGAAAAGCGTGATCTGGTCTGCAGTCGTGCGACCTTTGGCCTTGCCCGTCAGCACTTCCCAGATTTCTGTGACCGGATGGTCGGGTTCAAGTTGCTGAATCTCGCCTTCGATCCGTGTCTGTTCGGGGTATTCCACAAAGATGCCCGCACGGTGCAGGATCGCCGGTGCCAATTCGGTCTTGCCGGGGCAATCGCCGCCGATGGCGTTGATGTGGATGCCGGTGCCGACCATGTTGTCGGTCAGGATCGTGGCATATTGCTTGTCCGCGGTGCAGGTGGTCACGATCTGCGCGCCCACCATCGCGTCTTCGGCGGTATCACAGGTGACAACCTTGAGGCCTGAGCCTTGCAGATTTGCCGCGCATTTCGCGGTGGCGGCAGGGTCGATGTCGTAAAGGCGCACTTCGTCGATGCCGACAATCGCTTTCATTGCCAGCGTCTGAAATTCAGACTGCGCGCCGTTGCCGATCATCGCCATGACATGCGCGCCCTTCGGTGCCAGCAGCCGCGCCACCACGGCCGAGGTCGCCGCCGTGCGCAATGCAGTCAGCAGCGTCATTTCAGACAACAGGACCGGATAGCCGTTGCTGACATCGGCCAGAAGGCCAAAGGCGGTGACGGTCTGCAGCCCTGCCTTGGTATTGGAGGGGTGGCCGTTGACGTATTTGAAACCGTATACCTCCCCAT
>JAGXHB010000275.1 GCA_024636425.1 Roseobacter sp. | reverse complement strand
TCTGGCGCGAGGCGCTGTGGCTGGTCAAGGACGGCATCGCCACGACCGAGGAGATCGACAACGCGATCCGCTATGGTTTTGGTATCCGCTGGGCGCAGATGGGCCTGTTTGAAACCTACCGTGTTGCGGGCGGTGAAGCGGGCATGAAGCACTTCATGGCGCAGTTCGGTCCGGCCTTGAAATGGCCGTGGACCAAGCTGATGGATGTGCCGGACTTCAACGACGCGCTTGTGGACCTGATTGCGGGTCAGTCTGACGCGCAATCGGGCGCGCATGGCATCCGCGATCTGGAACGTATCCGCGACAACAACCTTGTCGCCATGATGCGCGCCTTGAAACAGCAGGACTGGGGCGCTGGGCACCTGATGAAACAGCACGAGGAGAGCCTGAAAGCCGGCACTGTGCTGCGCGCGCGCGCGGATGATATCGAAGATGCAGGCCAACCCGTGCTGACGGTGCGCCGCGCCGTGCCGCTGGATTGGACCGATTATAACGGTCACATGACCGAAGCGAAGTACCTGCAAGCCTGCGCAGACGCCACCGACCGCTTCATGGAACTGATCGGCTGCGATGCCGCCTATATTTCGTCGGGTGGCAGCTATTTCACAGCCGAGACGCATATCCGCCATGTCGACGAGGTGAACGCCGGAGCCGTGATCGAAATACGCACCCGCGTTCTGATGGGCACGGGCAAGAAGATGCACCTGTGGCACGAGATGTACGAGGGGGAAAGGCTGCTGGCGACGGGTGAGCATTTTCTGCTGCATGTCAGCCTTCAGACGCGCAAACCCTCGGACCCAAGCCCCGCGATCGAAGCTGCGCTGGTCCGGTTCGCCAAGGCGCAGGCCAGCCTGCCGATGCCTGAAGGTGTGGGCCGCCATGTCGGCGCGCCGCGCAGCTAGTGCGCCCGAAAACGCTGATCTGAAGGTCTGACCCCGTTGAACATCGCTACGCCTGATCTGTGGATCCTTGTCACTCTGGCCGCTGCGGTGTTCCAGACAGGGCGCTTCATGCTGCAGAAATATCTGGCAACTGCCACATTGTCGGCAGCAGGGGCCACGTTCTCGCGGTTTCTGTACTCCGCGCCCTTTATCGTGGTTGGGCTGGTGGCGTATCTTGGGCTGAGCGGCACGGCGTTGCCGGAACTGGGGCAGGGCTTCTGGCCCTATGCTTTTTTTGGCGGTACGGCGCAGATCATGGCGACGGTCTGCGTTGTCTTGCTGTTCAAGCAGCGCAATTTCGCGGTCGGCATCACGTTCAAGAAGACCGAAGTGATCCTGACCGTGCTGACCGGTTGGCTGGTCCTGGGCGAAGGTGTCACGGGCTGGGGCTTTGCCGCCATCGGTCTGGGAGTGGTCGGCCTGTTTCTGCTATCGGGCAGCGAGGGGGCCACGGGTTTTCATATGCGCGATCTGAACAACCGCGCGGTGGCCTTGGGTCTGGGGTCGGGCTTCCTGTTTTCGATCTCGGCGGTGACCTACAGGGGGGCAACGCTTGCGGTGCAATCCGACTTGCCGGTGCTGCGCGCCGGGGTGACGCTGGCGGCGGTGGTCTGCCTGCAAGCGGTGATTATGGCCATTTGGCTGGCCCTGCGCGAGCCGGGGCAGATGCGCGCCGTCTGGGGCGCGCGGCGGGTGGCAGTATGGATCGGCATGACGTCGCTGGCAGGGTCGTTCTGCTGGTTCATTGCCTTCACGCTTCAAAACGCGGCGTACGTCAAGGCACTGGGCCAGATTGAACTGTTGTTGAGCATCGCAGCCACCACGCTGTTTTTCCGCGAGACGATATCAAAACGCGAAGGGGCGGGGATGGCGGTGCTGGTCGGCTCCATCCTGATGCTGGTTCTTGTGACATAGGCGTAATGCGCAGGAATTTTTCAAAAATTCCGGAATGATCTATTTGAGAAAAACCAGCTACTCTGGCATCGGTTGGCCGCGCAGTCGCAAAAACAGGCTTTCTTCATCGTTGTTCTTGAAGAATGGCACGGAACTTGGCGGGTCCAGCTCCTTGGCGCGGGCTTCGACCTCGGCCAGCACGACCTCGGTGATGAAGGGCATATCGAATGACCGCGCATCCGACAGGGCGATCCACTGCAAATGCGAAAGCTCGTCACAGGCGGCGTCGAAATCATCAAGGTCGGTCACGATATCTTCGGCATCGACCAGAAAGAACCGCGCGTCAAAGCGGCGCGGGCGCCCCGGAGGGGTCAGCGCGCGGAAGACGAACTGCATGGGTGCTGCGTGGGGGATGAAACCGCGTGCGGCAAAAGTTTCCCAATCGGCAGGCGGCGTGCCTTGCCACGTGCCTTTCTGGCCAAGGATCAGCCCGGTTTCCTCCCAAAGCTCGCGGATGCCGGCCACGGCCAGCGCATCGGCCAGCGTGTCGTCCGTATCTTCGGCCAACCGGGCGCGGCAGGTGGCGGGCAGGGGCGTCGCGAGGGGAATATCCGCGTCGCCTGCATCCAGCGCGCCGCCGGGGAAGACAAATTTGTTGGGCATGAAGACTGCCTTGGCACCCCGCTGACCCATCAGGATGCGGGGGTTTTCGTGGCGGTCACGGATCACAATCACGGTGGCCGCGTTGCGGATCTGGCTTTTGTCGATGGTCATCAGTCGGCCTCTGTCTTTTCAGGTCATGCGTTGGCCGGGAACGCGAATTCAGCTGTCGTTGCCGAATCCCCCCATGCCTTTCGCCCACTGGAAGCCGATCATGGCCCCCTTCAGTCTGGGCAGAAGGTAAAGCGACAAACCGACACAGCCAACCGCAAAGATTGTGAACAGGGTCAAAGGTTCGGGGCGAAACTGCACGAACACGATATGCAGCATCGGTGCCATCAGGTGCCCCACAAACAGGATCGTCAGATAAGCAGGTCCGTCATCGGCGCGGTGATGATGAAACTCTTCGCGGCAGACAGAGCAAGTGTCGTTGACCTTGAGATAGCTTTTAAGCAGTGGACCCGCCCCACAGTTGGGGCATTTTCTGCGCCACCCGCGCAGCAACGCAGTGCTCATTTTGCGTTCATCAGGCGATGTGTGGGTGATGTCTGCTGCAAGGTCGTTCATGTGCTCATCCTTTTTCGAGTCCTACATGGAGGCAAATCGCCAGAAATGGAAGGTCGCCTGTGGGCATTGCGTCGGGATGTCGCAAAGAATGGCCGGTTGATATTTTTCCAAGACAGATGCGACGGAACTGTGAACGGCCTGCGTTTGAATGGGTATCGCAGCGCTGAAACGGCGTGCGACACCGAGATCACCAAAGGAAAAAAAGATGACCTACAGAGCAAACATTCAAATTCTCGCACTTGCCAGCCTCATCGCCGCTGGCGGCAGCGCCCTTGTGGCGCAAGAAACTGCCAAGGGTGAGGGCCGGATGCAGGAACGCTTTACCCAGATGGACACCAATGGCGACGGTGCGCTGTCTCAGGAAGAAATCGAGGCGAGTGCCGATGCGCGTTTTGCCGCCATGGATGCGGATGGCGACGGTTTTCTGACCGCAGAGGAAATGCAGGCGGCAGCCGCTGCCCGTCGCGCCGAAC
This sequence comes from Roseobacter sp., assembly GCA_024636425.1. GTDB lineage: Bacteria > Pseudomonadota > Alphaproteobacteria > Rhodobacterales > Rhodobacteraceae > Sulfitobacter. The sequence goes on along the minus strand of JAGXHB010000275.1, from coordinate 2,073 downwards.
GCGGCGAGCGCATGCTGGAACGGCTTGATGCAGATGGCAACGGATCGCTGTCGGCGCAGGAACTTGCCGCGATGGGCGAGGGCAAGATGGGCAAGCGGTCTGACAGGATGATGCAGCGCATGGACGCCAACGAGGATGGCAAGCTTTCGCCGGAAGAGATGGCGGGCCGTCATTCGCCCGAGCGGATCTTTGAAAGACTGGATGCGGACGAAGACGGCAGCGTGAGCGCCGAGGAATTTGCCGATGCGAGAATGCATGGCAAACATCACGGCAAGAAGGGCGCACACGGCATGCACAAGATGCATGGTGACAAGGCGATGGAAAAGCCCGCGTCGGAATAAGCAGATGGTGCAGGCGGCCTTGAACGGTGCGCCTGCACCGGCTAGCGGTATGAAGATGGACAGGCATGCTTCAGGATCAGACGGCTTGGCGGCGCAAGACCCCGATGCTGTGTTGCTGGTCCGCTATGCCCAAGGGGATCGGACTGCGGCACGGTTGCTGACCGTGCGGCTGAGCCCGCTGGTATTTGGTCACGCGCTGCGCGTGCTTGGGGATCAGGCCGAGGCCGAGGATGTGGCGCAGGATGCGCTGATGCGGCTGTGGAAGATTGCGCCCGACTGGCGCGAAGGCGAGGCCAAGGTAACGACGTGGCTTTACCGCGTGACGGCAAACCTTTGTACTGACCGGCTGCGCAAGCGCCATCGCGGCGTGCCGCTGGAAGACATCGCAGAACCTGCCGATCCGGGCGAAACGGCAGAGGCGCGATTGCAGCGCGGTGCCCGTGAAGATGCGCTTCAGACGGCACTTGATGCGCTGCCCGAACGCCAGCGGCACGCAGTTGTGCTGCGTCACATAGACGGGTTGGCGAACCCGGAGATTGCCACCATCCTCGACATCGGGGTCGAAGCGGTGGAAAGCCTGACAGCGCGAGGCAAACGTGCGCTGGCGAAATTGCTGGGCGGACAGCGCGACGCATTGGGATATGAAGATGACAAGATCTGACGAAGACATGCTCGAGAACCTGTTGCAGGATGCCCGTGCCCGACCGCAGCCCGTGCCACAGGCTTTGATGGACCGGATCCTTGCGGATGCAATCGCCATGCAGCCTGAACCTGCGCCGCGCGGATGGCGGGGTTTGTGGCAGGCGATTGGCGGTGCGCCTGCATTTGGCGGGCTCGTGACTGCAACCGCCGTCGGCTTCTGGATCGGTGTCGCTGCCCCCGCCGGTGTTTCGGATTTCGCGGCTGCCCTGATCACCGGCAGTGACGCCCTGAGCGTCGAAGTGGCGCAGGAAACGGGCGTTGCTGATCTGACAGCCTTTGGCTGGGATATTGAGGAGCTCTAGATCATGGTCACAGAACGTTCACGCAATGCCAAACTGATGCGATGGGCATTGGGCTTGTCGCTGGGGGTCAATCTGCTGGTGTTGGGCCTGGTGGCCGGCGCGGCCTATCGTACTGACGGGCCGCACGGGGGCGGCAAGGGGACGATGCGCAATTACGGCACGCCCTACATTATTGCGCTGCCCGACGACCGCCGTCGCGCCATATTCAAGGATATGCGCCAGAATGATCGGGACCGCTCCGTCAGCCGCGATGCCCGCCGTGCGCAATATGCCGAGGCCCTGACCGCGCTGCGTAGCGATCCTTTTGACAGGTCGCGCCTTGTGGCCATTCTGGAGACGCAGCGCACCGCAACACTGGATGTGCAGCAAGCGGTGCAGGACGCCTGGCTGGCCGAGATTGCCGCGATGGACACCGCTGCGCGCGCCGCCTATGCTGATCGCCTGCAAGAGGTGCTGGAACGCGGACCGAAACCCAAGCGGGACAAGGACAAGCGCAGTGCTGAGGATTGAGCGCCTGAGGACGGGCTTCGGTGCGAGGGGCAGGAGCACCTTGGGCTTGCCAAACCGCGACCGGGCAGGCTAGGCAAGGCGACCTTACCCGAAAGCGCTGTAATGTTCCCTGAAAATACCGATCCGACCGAAGTTCTAGCCACTGTCCGTGCGTCCCAAGGGCGGAGGGTCATCGGGCTGGTGTCCTTGATGGCTTTGGGCTTCTTCCTGGTTTATAC
>JAGXHB010000274.1 GCA_024636425.1 Roseobacter sp. | reverse complement strand
GCTGAACATGCTGCGCAAGTCGCTCGGCTATTGAACGACCTGTCCACAGACGGTTTCGTCGTTCTTCCGGCGGCGCAAGCGGTCGCTGACTGGGCCGCTGCCGCCCATGCCGCCGCCATGTCGATCACGTCCGACCCCAAGCAGCAGGCGCGGCATTTGCGCCACGGAAGCAGCTGGTTCGTGGGGGTCGATGCGCTGCCCAATGCCGCCGATGGCAGCATTGACGGCGTCGCCCTGAGAGGCCCGTGGACTGATCTGATCGACGCGCCCGTACTCTGGCACCGCGCGCAGCTTTCTGTGGTCTACCCCGGATATCCGCGTCAGGATCCGCAGGAGACCGATATGGCGCAGAGATTTCGGGTGAACCGCTTTGGCGCCCATGTCGACGGGCTGCTCCCCATAGGGCCGGACCGGCGGCGGTATCTTGGTGAGTGGCACCAGTTTATCCTAGGACTGCCGCTGAACGTCTCGGATGCCGCACCGTTGATGGTATGGCCGGGCAGTCATCATCTGCTCGGCGACGCCCTTCGCGCGGCCATTGGACAGCTCGATCCGACGCAGGTGGACCTGACCCAACCCTATCAGGCGGCGCGGCGGTCGGTGTTCGATCACATCGCGCCCGTACCAGTCATTGTGCCGCCCGGTCAGGCGATTCTGCTGCACCGGCATTTGCTGCACGGCGTCGCACCCTTTGCCCCTGATCAAGCAGCCCCGCCCGAGGGTCGGATGATCGCCTATTTCAGACCGCTGCATGCCGGGGGGCCACACGCGTGGCTGCGCAAGGATTGAACGGTTCTGGCGGTTGGATTTGGAAACAATGCCGAGAGATTGGTTCGACTTTTCGTATTAACTTCATGCTTCGGCCGCATTGTCGCCTTAACTTCAAAGTTAATTAACCCTGCCGGAGCGAGAATTACCGGCACATGACGGGAAGAATCATTCCGGCACCAGGACTGAGGGATTTGAGATGACACAGCATGATCAGAACAGTTTCGACAACGTGATCGCCTTTGCCCCCGCCGTGGCTCGGGCGCATTTTTGGGCAGCGTCCCGGCAGTTCGGCGCGATGGGCGGCACCAGCAACGCCAACGAAAACCACGCGCCCTCGATGTGCAAAGGCGCGCAGACCAGCGATCTGATGCTTGATTTCCTCTACGGCGTGACGCGTCAGGCCAACTAGCCGTTACCGCGCGCCAGCTTTGCCGCGCGCCCGCCACGCCGTTTGGACATCGTTCCGGCGCGACCGGGCAATTCGGCCATGACGGCCTGCCGCGCTTCGGGGGTCATACGCGACCAGGCGGTGATCTCGTCGATCGACCGCAAGCAGCCGGTGCACAGCCGCGTTTCGGGATGCACCACACAAAGCTTGACGCAAGGGCTTTCCACCTCGTCGCGCTTCCAGATTTCGTCCATCATCCTCGATCTCCCTGCGCCCGCAAGACCCGCAAGCGGTCCAGCACACCTTGCAGAATATAGCTGGCCGCCACGTGGTCGATCACCTCTGCGCGACGTTTGCGCGACGTATCCGCCTCAAGCAAGGCTTTTTCCGCCGCAACAGTACTGAGCCGTTCATCCCAGAACCCGATCGGCAAGTCGCCCAGCTTGTCAAAGTTACGCGCAAAGGCGCGGGTGGACTGGCAGCGCGGCCCTTCGGATCCATCCATATTGCGGGGCAAACCCAGGATAACGCCGCCGATACGGCGGTCCGCGATGATATGAGATAGACGCGCCGCATCCAGCCCGAACTTCTTGCGCCTGACTGTTTCAAGCGGTGTCGCAACCGACAGGAAGCTGTCGGTCACCGCGACACCGATGGTCTTTTCGCCCAGATCCAGCCCGATCAGCGCCTGCATCGGGGGCAGGGCGGCGGCGAATTCGGTGATGTCGTCGTAGATCATTCCGCGATACCAGCCCGTTCGCCTGCACGGTAAAGCGCGTCCATTGCGTCGGGATCGTCGGAAAACACGTCGCGGGCATTCTGATAGATCGCACGCGCCCGATCAGTCTGGCCAAGAACACTTAACGAGGAAATCAGCCGCGCCCAATCCTCCACGGGGCCACCTTCGGTCGCCAGCCGGTCGGACAGTTGCTCGACCATGGACCCGATCATCTCCATGCGCGCTTCGGGTGTCAGGTCGCCTGCCGCCTCGATATCTTCCGCAGAAGGGCCGCGCAGAGCGCCAGCACCGATCTGCGGAATGGTATAGTCGACGCCGGCCATCTCGGCGAGGGGGGCGATCTGCGCCAGAATAGGATCAATCCAAGGCGCATCCTCGGGGCCCCGGCGCAGCAGCCCGTCCCACATCCGGAAGGCAAGATCAGGCCGGCCGGTCTGGATCAGCATCAGCCCCCAGTAATAGCGGGCCGATCCGTTTTCGGCATCCCGCGTCAGGGCTGCCCGCAGCACCGCCTCTGCCTCGGGCGAGACATATCCCCCCGCGGCCATGACCAAGAGCTCCGCATAGGCCGTCAGGTCCGCGATCGGCGCATCGGCTCCTTTCAGACGGACCACCGCCCCCTGCGCTTCGGCAGCAGCGGCAAAGTTCCCTGCACGGGCCTCGTTCTGCGCAAGCAGCGTTTGGCCCTGCAGATCGTCGGGGCGTTCCGCCACGGTCTCTCGCAACCGTGTCAGCAAGGCCTCGTATTCGGGGCTGAGGTCGGGTGGGATGGTTGCGGCGGGCAAGCCTGCCTCGGCGCTGGCCTGATCGGGGCGCGACTGGCGCAGTTCTTCGGCAAAAGCGATCCGGTCCTTGAGCGCAAGATCCCCGTAGCCCGGTGCCCCCAGCGACATGTAAAGCGCCAGACTGCCCGCAACCATGCCCACGCCGATCACGCCGATGGCCAGCCTTGACGGCGTCGCCCGCTCAGGCGTTGCGGCGACCCCTTCGGCGTCCGAGGTCAGGATACGGCGCGAAATCTCGGTCCTGACCCGCGTGGCATCAGCCTCCGACAGCACGCCACGGGCGACATCGCGGTCAACCTCGGCCAGCTGGTCGCGGTACACCTGCAAACCCATTTCGGTGCGGCTTGTCACGGGGGCCGCGGCCCCACGCCACAGTGCACGGCCCAGGATCACAGAGACAAGCAAGGCACCGGCAGCGGCGATCAACCAAAACATCATGAGGCACTTCGTCCAATTATTGTTGCACCCGCACTCCTAACTTGTGTGGGTCTGCGACAAAAGGGGCCATATTGTTGCACCCTTCCGGCTATTTTGGCCAATTGCGGCAGATGTCGTAAAACTGTTAAGGAATGCCGCGGCGGGTATCCTCTTTTTTGCCCGCTCACCCAGAAAGAACTCATATGCGCTGGCCTGCGCGAATCCATGCCGGGAACCGTCTCAATGAAGAAATATTCCGCCTTTGCCATCGCCCGCGAAGCTCTGCGTCACCACACGGGCTGGCAGCGCGCATGGCGCGACGCGCAGCCCAAGAAACGGTATGACGTCATCATCATCGGGGCAGGCGGGCACGGTCTGGCGACGGCCTATTATCTGGGCAAGAACTTCGGCATCACCAATGTTGCGATCCTTGAAAAAGGCTGGCTGGGCGGCGGCAACACGGGGCGCAATACCACGATCATCCGGTCGAACTATCTGCAGGATCCCTCTGCCGCGATCTACGAAAAGTCGCGCAGTCTGTATGAAACGATGAGCCAGGACCTGAACTACAACGTCATGTTCAGCCCCCGTGGCGTGATCATGCTGGCCCAGACCCAGCACGAGGTGCGCGGCTATCAGCGCACAGCACATGCCAATGCCCTGCAAGGCGTGCAGACCGAATTCATCGGGCCCGAGCGGGTCAAGGAGCTGGTGCCGATCATCAACATCGACGGCCCGCGTTATCCCGTTCTGGGCGGGCTTTATCAGGCACGCGGCGGCACGGCGCGGCATGATGCGGTGGCCTGGGGCTATGCGCGTGCTTGCTCCGACATGGGCATGGATGTGATCCAGAAATGCGAAGTGACTGGCATCCGCCGCGAGGGCGGCAAGGTCACCGGCGTCAGCACCAACCGGGGCGACATCGATTGCGACAAGCTCGGCATGGTGGTTGCGGGCCATTCGGGGCATCTGGCCGATATGGCCGGGTTCCGCCTGCCCATCGAATCCGTGGCGCTTCAGGCGTTGGTGTCCGAGCCGATAAAGCCCTGCATGGACGTGGTCGTGATGGCCAACACGGTGCATGGCTACATGTCACAGTCCGACAAAGGCGAGATGGTGATCGGCGGCGGCACCGATGGTTACAACAACTACACGCAGCGCGGCAGCTTCCACCATATCGAGGAAACCGTGCGCGCCCTGATCGAAACCTTCCCGATGGTGTCGCGCCTGAAAATGCTGCGTCAATGGGGCGGGATCGTGGACGTGACCGGCGACCGCTCGCCCATTCTGTCGAAAACCCCTGTCGAAGGCGTGTTCATCAACTGTGGCTGGGGTACCGGCGGTTTCAAGGCGATCCCCGGCTCCGGCTGGGCCATGGCAGAGCTGATGGCCAAGGGACAATCGCCGCTGACCGATGCCTTTGGGCTCAATCGTTTTCAGGAGGGCCGCTTTATCGACGAAAGCGTGGCGGCTGGGGTCGCGCACTGATGGCTTGCGCTCTTTCGCCTCATTCGAGCAGCCCAAGGAACGTTCGGCTCTCAGGCGGTGTTGGTTCTGCGTACGCGCTCTGCAAAGGAACCCCGCCATGGCCCCGCCTGACGATCCCAAACTCCCGGAAGACAGATCCAAAGGATCTGGCACAGGGTTTGTCATTGCTGCCCTTGTCGTCATCATCCTTGTGCTCGCCTATTTCATGTTCAGAGGTACGAACCCTATGGACGGCACAGAAGACTTCAACGTCACCGTCGGTACCCCCGGCGAATAACGTAACGACAGACCTGCACGTGATCGGGGCCAGCCTGCTTTGCATGGCTGGCCTTGTTGCGTCCGGCCCGACCCCACCCCGTACGACCCCATCAAGGACGATGCCATGCTGATCCTGACCTGTCCCAATTGCGGCATCACCGCTGAAGAAACTGAATTCCACGCCGGAGGTGAAGCGCACCTGACGCGCTTTGGTCCCGGTGCGTCGGATGCGGATTTCGAACAGTACCTGTTCATGCGTGACAACCCCAAAGGCGTCCATTTCGAGCGTTGGCGGCATGTCTATGGCTGCGGCAAGTGGTTTCACGCGGCGCGCGATACCGTGACGCTGGAAATCTTCGGCACCTACACGGCCCAGACCGGCACGCCCCCGCAGGACATTCTTGATACTATCAAGGACCGCCGCCCCGACTGGCAGGGCAGCGGCACATCATGACGCGTGCCCCTCTTCATTTTGCCCGAAAAACTCCCGCCGGAGGCGCCCGCGCTGTCCGCAAGCACCAAGGTTCGATTGCATGAGCACCAGAATTGCCAAAGGCGGCCGCCTGCTGAACAAGACCAAACCCGTCAGCTTTTCATTCAACGGCAAGCAGATGCGCGGCTTTGAAGGGGACACGCTGGCCTCGGCCTTGTTGGCCAACGACCAGATGCTGGTGGGCCGGTCCTTCAAGTATCACCGGCCCCGTGGCATTGTGGCCGCAGGGCCGGAAGAGCCCAACGCCTTGATGAACCTTGGCCGTGGTGGCCATTTTGAGCCGAACCAGCGCGCCACCACGACCGATCTTTTTGACGGGCTCGAGGCGGCAAGCCAGAACCACTGGCCGAGCCTTGAATTCGACGTCGGCGCGGTCAACAAATACCTGTCGCGCTTCCTGCCTGCGGGCTTCTACTACAAGATGTTCATCCATCCGCGCCCTTTCTGGAAGCACGTCTACGAGCCGATCATCCGGCATTCGGCGGGCTTGGGCAAAGCGCCCAAGGATCAGGATCTCGACACTTACGAACATTTCCATGCGTTTTGCGATGTGCTGGTGATCGGCGGCGGTGTCGCCGGGCTCGAGGCTGCACGCACCGCTGCCTTGTCGGGTGCCAAGGTGATCCTGCTCGAACAGACCGCCCATTGGGGCGGGCGTGCGCCCGTCGATGGCGGCACGGTCGATGGCGTGGCGGTCTGCGATCACGTGGATACGCTGGTGGCGGAACTGGCAGGGATGGACAATGTCCAGATGCGCAGGCGCACCATGGGGGCAGGGGTGTACGACCACGGCTATGTGCTGGGATACGAGCGTCTGAAGGATCACGCGCCCGAAATCCAGGGGCCGCGCCACCGTCTCTGGCGGATCCGCGCAGGCCACATCATCACCGCGACGGGTGCGATCGAACGGCCTTTGTCCTTTGCCGGAAACGATATTCCCGGCGTCATGCTGGCGGCGGCTGTCCGTGATTATCTGGTGAACTACGGTGTCAGTGTCGGGGATCGAACAGTCGTTGTAACCAACAATGACGACGCATACCGCACCGCGATTGCGCTGGTCGAAGCGGGGCTTCAGGTGCCGGCCGTGCTTGATGCTCGTGTGCTTCCGAAAGATTCCGAGCTGATGGCACGGGCCAAGGCTTTGGGCATCCGTGTCGTGATGGGGCAGGCGGTCGCCTCGGTCAAGGGCGACAAGCGGGTGCGCGCCGTTGAAACCTGCAGCCAGTCGGGCGAAGGGACAGTGCTTGAAACGATTGCCTGCGATGCGGTTGCGATGTCGGGCGGCTGGTCGCCCGTGGTCCACCTGTGGTCCCATTGCGGTGGCAAGCTCAAGTGGGACACAGCCCTTGCCACGTTCCGTCCCGATGTCGACAATCCGCCCACCGGTGCAGACGGGCATGGCTTTGTGACCGCAGCCGGTGCTGCGGGTGGCTTCTTTGCGCTCGATGATATTTTGCATGACGCTCATGCCGCGGCTGACGGTGTGGTCACGACGCTGGGGTTCAAACTGCCCTCGGATGCGGCGTCCCCCCATGCGGAACGTGTGGAGGAGGCACCGCTGGCCCCCGTCTGGATGATGCCGCAAGGGGCTCCCGCCAAGCTGCGCGAGAAGACCTGGCTTGACTATCAGAACGACGTCAAGGTTTCCGATGTGCGCCTCGCAGCACAAGAAGGCTTTGTCAGCGTCGAACACACCAAACGCTATACCACGCTCGGCATGGCGACGGATCAGGGCAAGCTGAGCAATATCAACGGTCTCGCCACGCTGGCGGGTGCGCTTGATGCGGATATTCCGACCGTCGGCACGACCACTTTCCGCCCGCCCTACCATCCGATTTCGATGGGAGCGATCGGCGGCGAGGCGCGCGGCGATGTGTTCCAGCCGATCCGCCGCACCCCGCTGCACGACTGGCACGACGCGAATGGCGCGGAGTGGGAACCGGTTGGCCAGTGGGGCAGGCCCTATGCTTACAAGCGCCCCGGGGAATCCACCCATGATGCGGTCATGCGCGAAGTCACCAACACGCGCACCAAGATGGGCCTGCTTGATGCGTCCACCTTGGGCAAGATCATCGTCAAGGGGCCGGATGCGGGCAAGTTTCTCGATCTGCTCTACACCAATATGATGAGCACGCTGAAACCGGGCAAATGCCGCTACGGTCTGATGTGTTCGGAAAACGGCTTTCTGATCGACGACGGTGTTGTCGCGCGCATCGATGACGACACGTTCCTGTGCCATACGACCACTGGCGGCGCGGAACGCATTCACCAGCATATGGAAGAATGGCTGCAAACCGAATGGTGGGACTTTCAGGTGTACGTCGCCAACGTGACCGAGCAATACGCGCAGATCGCCGTGGTCGGCCCCAATGCGCGCAAATGCCTTGAAAAGCTGGGCGGCATGGATGTCAGCAAAGACGCGCTGGCCTTCATGGAGTGGGTCGATGGTGAACTGGGCGGTTTCAAATGCCGCGTCTATCGGATCTCCTTCTCGGGCGAGCTGAGCTATGAGATTGCCGTTGATGCCAGCGTCGGACAGGCGTTCTGGGACGCGCTGATGGTGGCGGGCCACGATCTGGGCGTGATGCCCTACGGCACGGAATGTCTGCATATTCTGCGTGCTGAAAAAGGATTCATCATGATCGGCGATGAAACCGACGGCACCATCATTCCGCAGGATCTGGGCCTGAACTGGGCGATCTCGAAGAAGAAAGAGGACTACCTTGGCAAGCGGGCGCAGGAACGGTCGCACATGACCGACCCGAACCGCTGGAAGCTGGTCGGCCTCGAGACGACGGACGGCAGCACCTTGCCGGACGGGGCTTATGCCGTAGGCGAAGGTTCCAACGAGAACGGCCAGCGCAATGTCATCGGGCGCGTTACCTCGACCTATCATTCGCCGACCTTGGGCAAGGGTATTGCGATGGGCTTGGTGCT
>JAGXHB010000041.1 GCA_024636425.1 Roseobacter sp. | reverse complement strand
GTCGCGGTCGGCCAGATGATCCTCCCGCGATTTGCCCGCAACCGGGAAGATATTGTAGTGCAGGTTGCCGTCGCCCACATGGCCGAAACAGTTGATCCTGAACGCGCCGATCCGCGACACGGCCTCATCTGCCCGTGTGATGAAATCCGGGATCGCGCCCAAGGGCACGGAGATGTCATGGCTGGACACCGAGCCGATCTTGCGGTTGGCATGGGGGATCATCTCCCGGATGGACCAGAAGTCATCGGCCTGTTGCTGGCTTTGCGCGATCAGCCCGTCGCTGACAAGGTCAGCTTCCATCGCGGTCTCGAAAAGTGTTTCAAGGGCTGTCGTTGGGTCCAGGTTGCCGCTAAGGCCAAGCTCGATCAGCACGCACCATTCGGGGGGGCTGGCAAAGGGTTGGCGCAGGTCCGGCATCGTCTCGCTCAGGAAGTCGAAGCCCATCTTGTTCATGATCTCGAAGGCGCTGACCATCTCGCCCAGTTGATCGCGGGCGAGCGACAGCAGCTTCAGCGCCGCAGCGGGCGACGGCACAACCAAAAGTGCTGTGCCCGATTTCGCAGGGCGCGCAAAGAGCTTGAGCGCCGCCGCAGTGATCACGCCGAGTGTCCCTTCCGCGCCGATCAGGAGATGGCGCAGGTCGTAGCCGGTGTTGTTCTTGCGCAGCCGCGTGAGGCCATTCCAGATCTGGCCATCGGGCAAAACGGCTTCGAGCCCAAGGCATAGGTCGCGCGCATTGCCGTAGCGCAGCACGCCAGTCCCCCCCGCATTGGTCGCCAGATTGCCGCCGATGCGCGCCGATCCCTGCGCCGCAAGCGTCAGCGGAAAAAGCCGCCCTGCCTGTTCTGCCGCGTCCTGCACGTCGGACAGGATCACGCCCGCTTCGGCCACCAGCACGTTTTCATCCGGGTAGACTGCACGCACCTTGTTCATCCGCTCCAGCGAGAGGATCAGCGGGGCGGGACCGCTTTCGGCCACCTGCCCGCCGACCAGCCCCGTCCCCCCACCGTAAGGGATGACACCCACCCGCGCGGCGTTTGCGTGCCGGATCAGCGTGGCAACTTCGGCAGTGTCGCGCGGCAAGGCCAGCACAGCGGACTGACCGGCATAAAGCCCGCGCGGTTCTTCAAGATAGCGGGGTTCGACCGGGCGGAAGACGTCGGGCGACAGATCGGCGCGCAAAGCGGCCTCGAAAGCGGGATCGGCGGGATTGAGTTTCATGCGACCTTGATCGCGCCAACTGCGCGCGCTTGCAAGCTGCTTAATCGTCGCTGCGCAGATATTGCGGGCGCAGCACCATGATCGTGGGTTGCGAAGGCAAGCGGTCGACCGACACGTCAAGCGCGGGCCCTTCAACCTCGATTATGGTAAATTCGTCAGCCATGCCTTCCAGAAAGTCATCCAGCGCGAAACCCGAAAACCAGTGCATCGGGATCACGATCGACGATTTGAGACGTTTGAGCACGCGGATCATCGTCGGCTGGTCCAGCGTGTAGCCACCATCGACCGGTGCCATGACCACATCCAGCCGCCCGATGGCCGCATATTGCGCCAGATCCGGTTCGTGATGCAGATGCCCCAGATGCCCGATGCAAAGACCGGCCATTTCAAAGATGAAGACCGAATTGCCTTCTTCCTCGATGCCCGTGAACTGCGAGCGGATGTCGGTAGAGACGTTGCGGATCAACACTTCGCCCAGATCAAGGTGGTGATCGATGCCTTCCCCGAACGCGCCCCAGCCGGGCAGAACATGGGGGATCGCGGGATCGGGTGCCTCGGTGTAGTGGCTGCCATGCGCATGGTTCATCGTGACCACATCAGGGATCAGGGGCAACGTGCCGGTGAAGCCGGTGAAATCAGTGACCATGTTCAGCCCGCCATGGCTGCGGATCAGAAAACTGGCGTGCGCGACGTAGTGCAGATGCACGGTTTCAGGCGGCACCTGCGGCAGGCTGGCGAGGGTGAGATATTCCATCCCCGGCGTTGCATCGGCCAGAGCGATGCAATGGCTGGGCGTGCGGGTTTCGGTTTGCGCCTGTGCCATTGGGGCCAACAGGCAAAGCGATGTGATCAGACGGACAAGCATAAGCAACCTCTCTGCAGGAAGGATACCGCAGAATCGTATGCTGTCGCGGGGGAATTTGTCGCAGGTCGCCTTGATGAAGCAGATGTGATCTAAAGCCTAACGCAGAATAGGCGGTTTCGAAGGGTCTGATCCGGGCGCTTGAAGGCGGGGGGTTTTTTGCAGCGGCTCCATCTGCGGCAGGTCAAAGCGCAATCCGACCTTGGAAAGCTTGTCGACGGTCGGGTCGGAGGGCGCGAAAAAGCCGACGTCCATGGCACCTGCTTCGATGCCGGAAAACGTCAGCGCTTCGGACGCGGCGCGCACCAGTGCGTCATGGGCGCGCGGAATCGCCCCGACAAAGGCCAGAAGATGCCCGCGCCCGCCCCCCTGATATTCGACCCCCACCAGATAGGCACCGGCGGCCATGCCGGTGGCCGTCGCCAGCTTGGCGTCGATCGCGGCAATCAGCGTTTCGGGCAGACCTTTGGGGGCAAGGACACGGTCGATCCTCGCCTCGACCTCTCCGGCGGTATGGGCCAGCGTGGTGCGCAACCAGTCGACCGCCGTGTCCGGCAGCAGGATCGCAGAGCGTGCGACGTCCATATTCACCGCCATCCCCAGCGGCTGGCCCTGCAACATCCCCGCAATCGCACGGCCCGACAGCGCCACATAAGGGGCAACATGTCCGACGTAGGCGGCAAGCCGTTCGATACGGTCAAAGACCAGCACATAAGCATCGTCCAGCAGGACCGGGTTGACCTGATCGGCGGCTGGTTCATCCTCGAGCAGCAAAAACAACTCGACATCGGCCATCCGCTCGTAGAACCGCAGGCGCGCGGTATCGTCGGTTTCATCCGCCATCATCGCGGCGTGGGCGGCATCAAGCGGGGTCTGGTCGGTCATTGCATTGCGTCCCTTACAGCAGTCCGCAGCCGAGGCAGCACATCTTCCTCGAACCACGGATTTTTCTTCAGCCAACCGGTATTGCGCCACGACGGATGTGGCAAGGCAAAGACGCCGGGCGGGTTGTCGCGCCAGTTTGCGACGGCCTGCGTCACGGTCGTAAAATCCGGCAGATGATAGCGCATAGCATGGCCGCCAATCAGCACCGTCAGACGCACATCCGGAACGGTCGCCAGCGCCCCTGCCCGCCAGGTTTTGGCGCAGATGGGCGGGGGTGGCAGATCGCTGCCCTTGGCATCATAGCCCGGAAAGCAGAACGCCATCGGGATGATTGCCACACGTGTCCGGTCATAAAACGCGTCTTCGTCCAGCCCCAGCCAGTGCCGCAACCGCTTGCCGGACGCATCCCAGAACGGCGTGTTGGCCTCATGCACGCGCAGCCCCGGTGCTTGACTGGCGATCAGCACCCGCGCACCGGGGCGGAACCAGACCACCGGGTTTGGCTGATGTCCGGTGGCGGTGGCGGCAAACCGGTCGGCACAAATCTTGCAGTCACGCAGTTGGGGTCGGATGTCTGTCATGATCTGGCAGATAGTCATTCCCGTCGAGGTTTCAAATTGTCGGCCCAAGGCTTGCCCGAACGACTGCACGGCCCCTTCACAAGGAACAAAACTGCTGATGTACCCGGCCCCTTCTCCCATCGCCACAATGCGATCAATCCTTGCGATAAAGCTTGATTGCACGCTGGTTGGAAACGATAATCTTCCGGCGGATCACCCGATGTTGAAGGCGCTCCGCGGATCGGCGGATGCAACCACGTCTGGCGCAATGTACAATCCCGATGCAGTCGGACATAATATGGCCAAATTCAACGGATAGTTTCTGAAAACATCCCCGGCGAACAGGGGCACCAGAAAGGTGGGGTCCGAACCCCAAACGTACCAACCGGAGCAGGCATGCTGGAATTCGACAACGTATCAAAGTCCTTCTGGACGGGCACGCAGCACAAGGTCATCCTTGACCATGTGTCGTTTCGGGTCGAACTGGGCCATTCCCTTGGTATTCTGGCCCCCAACGGCACCGGCAAGACGACGCTGATCAACATGATGGCCGGTCTGGAAAAGCCCGACGAGGGCGAGATCCGCCGCGACTGCAAGATAAGCTTTCCCCTGGGCTTCATGGGGGGTGTTGTCAGCCGTGTCTCCGCAATGGAAAACTCCCGCTATATTGCACGGCTTTACGGGCTTGATCCCGACTATGTCGAAAGCTTCTGCCGCTGGCTTTGTGGATTGGGCGAATATTTCGATCAGCCTTTGGGAACCTATTCAGCAGGGATGCGGTCGCGGTTCTCGTTTGCCTTGATGCTGGCACTTGATTTCGACGTCTATTTGATCGACGAAGGCATGCCGACGACGACAGACGTTGAATTCAACCGCAAGGCCGGTGAGATCCTCAAGGAACGGCTGCGCACGACGACAATCATCATCGTGTCGCATCAGGCCGAAACCTTGCAACAATTCGCGCGTTCCGCTGCTGTTTTGCTTGGCGGAAAGCTTCATATATTTGATACCTTGGAAGAGGCAAAACAGCTTTATGACTACGAAACCCAAGGCTAGAAAATTCCGGATCAAGCGCAACGTACCCGTTGCCGCCCCGACCGACACCCCGCGCCCTGCCGCCCCGCAGGCTTCTGCGGACCCCTCTGCGCCGCGCACCGCAGCGTCTGGCCCTGTGCGGCCCGCTGCCGTGCAAACCCCCGGCGCGCGCCCGGCCGATCAGCCCCGGCCCGCGTCAAACAGCAGCCCTGCGGCTGCGTCACCGGAGACGGGCCGCGACGGCGAGGTCGCTTCGGCGAGCGAGGTTTCGGGCGAGCTTGATATTGATGCGATCCGCCGCGAAGGTTTGACAGGGCGGCAGCTTCGCATGGCGCGCCGTGTGGCACAGAAACACGGGCTTGCCCCCACGTCGGATTTTGACGCCGTGCGCCTTTTGCGCGCCGAAGGGATCGACCCCTTCCAGCGCTCCAACATGCTGGAGCTTGTCGTGCCACAAGGCGGGCAGAGCGCCAACCAGCTGCCAGCGACGTCCCGGATCCAGCTGCCGCAAACTGTCCCTGCCGGGGGCAAGGGCGTTCCGTCGACCGACGTAAATCCGATGGAACGCCGGATGCGCGAGATTTCGGACATCCAGCGCGACATTACCCGCCGGCGGCGCCGCAAGATGGCCCTTCTCATGGTGCGGCTGGCGTTTTTCGTCGGGCTGCCCACGGTGATGGGCGGCTATTATTTCTACAACATCGCAACGCCCATGTATGCGACCGACAGCCAGTTCCTGATCATCCAGAACGAAGGTCAGGGCGGGCTTGGTCCGCTTGGGGGTCTGCTGCCGACGCAATTCGCAAACTCCGCCGACAGCATTGCCACGCAAAGCTATCTTCAGTCCAAGGACGCGATGCTGCGCCTGAACGCAGATGTGGGTTTCGTCGACCATTTCTCCGATCCAGAGATTGACCCCCTGCAACGGCTGGACCCCGAAGCCTCGAACGAAGAAGCCTACAAATTCTACAAGAAGAACGTGAAAATCGGCTATGACCCGACCGAAGGCATGATCCGGATGGAAGTCATCGCCGCCGATCCTGAAGTCGCCGCCGACTTTTCCCGGCATTTGCTGGACTATGCCGAAGAGCGGGTGAACGCCCTGTCCCAGCAGAAACGCGAAGACGGTATGCGCGACGCCCGCGAAGCGTTTGAACAGACAACCGCCAAGCGCCGCGAGGTTCAGGAAGCGCTGATCAAGCTACAGGTGGAAAACGGCGTCGACCCGCAAGCTGTCATCGCGTCGATCCGCGCGCAGATCAGCAACTATGAAACGCTTCTGATCGAGAAAGAGCTTGAGCTGGCCGCTTTGCTTGACAACGCGCGGCCCAATCAGGCCAAGGTTGACGGGGTTCAGGGTGACGTGCGGCGGCTCAGGTTTCAGCTGGACCGCCTGAACGAACGGATGAACAGCACGACTGAAGGTACAAATTCGCTTGCCCAGCAGGCCGTAAGCCTGCAGCTGGCCCAAGCCGACCTTGCCGCAGCCGACATGGCGCTGCAGGCCTCCCAGACCCAGATGGAACAAGCCCGCACCGAAGCGACCCGGCAGGTGCGCTACCTGACCGTCGCGGTGCGTCCGGTCGCATCGCAAACGGCTTCCTATCCGCGCAAATTCGAGAACACGATTTTGACATTCCTCGTCTTTGCGGGCATCTACCTGATGTTGTCGCTGACATCGTCGATCCTCAAGGAACAGGTAACCAAATGACCCAAGTCACAGTCGGAAACGTCACCATCGGAATTGACCGTCCGCTGACGGTGATCGCAGGCCCTTGCCAGCTGGAAAGCGAAACGCATGCGCAGATGATCGCGGGCAAGATGAAAGAAGCCTGTGACGCCGCAGGTGCGCAGTTCGTGTTCAAGGCGAGCTATGACAAGGCAAACCGCACCTCGCTGTCGGGCAAGCGCGGGCTTGGCATCGACGAAGGTTTGCGGGTGCTGCACTCCGTCGGCAAGGCGATCGGCGTGCCGGTGCTGACAGACGTTCACACGGAAGCACAATGCACCGCGGCGGCGGAGGCGGTAGATATCCTTCAGATCCCCGCATTTTTGTGTCGCCAGACGGATATGCTGCTGGCAGCAGGCAACACGGGCAAAGCGGTCAACGTGAAAAAGGGGCAGTTCCTTGCCCCGTGGGACATGGCAAATGTCGTGTCCAAGATCGAATCCACCGGCAATCGCAATATCCTGCTGACTGAACGCGGTACGTCCTTTGGCTACAACACTCTGGTGGCCGACATGCGCAGCCTGCCGCAGATGGCGGCAACCGGCTATCCCGTCGTGATGGACGCCACCCATTCGGTGCAACAACCCGGCGGCAAAGGTGGATCATCGGGCGGCCAGCGCGAATTTGCCCCTGTGATGGCGCGTGCGGCCGTGGCGATTGGCGTGGCAGCGGTCTTTATCGAGACGCATGAAGATCCGGATAACGCGCCATCGGACGGGCCGAACATGATCTACCTGGATCAGATGCCCGCGTTGATTGCATCCTTGATGAAATTCGACGCGCTGGCCAAGCAATACCCGATCTCGATCTAGGAAGCGGCCGCCGCCTTGCCGAAAGCGGCGATCAACGTCGCATCCTTGATGCCGGTCGCGCTTTCAACGCCAGATGACACATCGACCTGACGCGCCCCGGTCATGCGGGCCGCGTCAGCGACATTGTCGGGCGTGAGCCCCCCTGCGAGCATCCACGGCTTGTCCCACGTCCGACCCGCAATCAGCCGCCAGTCGAACGCCAGACCGTTGCCG
>JAGXHB010000273.1 GCA_024636425.1 Roseobacter sp. | reverse complement strand
TTGCGGCGCGCGGGGAGGGGGCCAGCCCCCGTCCTTCGGACTCCCCCGGAGTTTACCTGGCAAAATGAAGATGGACACCCGCGTATGTTGAGAAACTGGGATGATTTGCGGCTGTTTCTAGCAGTGGCGCGCGAGCAGAGCTTGTCGGGTGCCGGCAAGATCCTGCGGCTGGATCCGGCCACGTTGGGCCGGCGCATGGCGCGGGTGGAGGCAGATATCGGCGTGGCGCTGTTTGTGAAGTCCCCCACCGGATATGCACTGACAGATGCAGGGGCGCAGTTGCTGGCGCGGGCGGAACAGGCGGAACAGGCAATGCGCGGTGCCACGGCGGAGGTCGCGGAAGCGTCGGATGCGTTGAGCGGGCAGATCAGGATCGGTGCACCGGATGGGTGTGCGAACTTTCTGCTTCCGCAGGTCTGCGCGCGGCTGGTCGAGGATCATCCGGGCCTCGATATCCAGATCGTTGCCCTGCCGCGGGTGTTCAACCTCTCGCGGCGGGAGGCGGATATGGCGATCGGTGTCAGTGCGCCGACGGCGGGCAGGCTGGTGGTGCAGAAGATCACGGACTACCGGCTGCATCTTGCCGCAGCGGAAAACTATCTTGGCGCATATCCGCCGCTGGTGCAGGTGTCTGACCTGCAGGGGCACCGGCTGGTGGGGTATATTCCCGACATGATCTTTGACCGCGAACTTGACTATCTGGCCGAGCTTGGGATGGCACGCGTGCCGCTGGCGTCCAATTCGGTTTCGGTTCAGGTCAACATGATTAGGCAGGGCGGAGGCGTTGGAATCGTACATGATTTCTGCCTTGCGGCGACGCCCGGCGTGGTCCGCGTGCTGACGCGAGAGGTGACGCTGACACGCGCATTTTACCTGATCCGCCATGCAGATGACCGTCAGAACCTGCGGTTGAGCCGCTTTGCAGACGCGCTGGCGCAGGGGATCCGCGCTGAAGTTGTCCGGCTTGAGGCAATGCCTTGACACGAAAGAGTATTAAAGGGAACCTTGCAAATAGGTAATAATGTTGCGGAGGCTTCCAGATGCTTGTTTCTCAAATCCTGAAGACCAAGGCGGATGATAGTGTCACCACGGTCAAGCCCGACATGCTGGTGTCGGATGCTGCCCGCATGCTGTCTGACAAGCGGATCGGGACCTTGGTGATCTCGTCCGATGGTAGAACGCCTGACGGGATCCTATCGGAGCGCGACATCGTGCGCGAGCTGGGGCGGTCGGGGGCGGCCTGTCTGGAGGTCACCGTCGACACGTTGATGACCCGCAAACTTGTGACCTGCACCAAGGACGAAAGAGCGGACGCGATCCTGAGCAAGATGACCGAGGGCCGATTTCGTCACATGCCCGTGCTGGACGACGGCGCGCTGATCGGGCTGATATCGCTCGGTGACGTGGTCAAAGCGCGGTTGATGGAGCTGTCGATGGAGAAAGACGCGCTTGCGGGGATGATCATGGGGCACTGACAGTGCACCCGGTCTGAATTGCCGTTGCCTTTCTGACGGGTAAATGCTTGCCTGCCGAAAATTTGATTTGAACTGACAGGACTGCCCATGCGCATTGGCCTTTACCCCGGCACTTTCGATCCCATTACTTTGGGCCACCTTGATATCATCCGCCGGGCGACGACGCTGGTCGACAAGCTGTTCATTGGCGTGGCGATCAACCGCGACAAGGGGCCGATGTTCCAACTGGAAGAGCGTGTGGCATTGATCGAATCCGAATGTGCGCAGCTGGCCAGGGAGACCGGTGCGGAGATCCTTGTGCATCCGTTTGAAAACCTGCTGATCGACTGCGCCCGCGATGTGGGAGCGCAGATGATCATCCGGGGTTTGCGGGCTGTGGCGGATTTCGAGTATGAATATCAGATGGTTGGCATGAACCGCAAACTTGATGACAGCATCGAGACCGTGTTCCTTATGGCCGAGGCCGAGCATCAGGCCATCGCCAGCAAGCTGGTCAAGGAGATCGCGCGGCTTGGCGGCGATGTCAGCAAATTCGTGACACCCGCCGTCAATGCCGAACTGATCGGCCGCTTTGCAAAGAAGAAGGACTAGAGTGCGGAAAGACTAGAGCGTCTGCGCAATCACGCGGGATGTGTCGAGCATCCGGTTCGAAAAGCCCCATTCGTTGTCATACCAAGCCAGAATTCGCAGCTGCCTGCCGCCCTGAACTGACGTCTGATCGGTTGCCACGACGCAGGACCGGGCATCGTGGTTCAGATCGACGGACACCAGCTTGCGGTCGGTCAGGTCCATGATGCCCCGCAAAGGGCCGTCACTGGCGACGCGCAGGGTCGCGTTGACGGCCTCCGCCGTGACATCGCGCGAGAGTTCAACCACCAGATCAACGCAGGAGACATTGGGCGTGGGGACCCGGATTGCGGTGCCCGCGATGAGGCCTTCGAGTGCCGGCAGCACCTTGGCCAGCGTATTGGTCGCACCCGTGGTGGTGGGGATCATCGACAAGGCTGCAGCGCGGGCGCGGTAAAGGTCTTTGTGGTCACTGTCGTGGGTCGGCTGGTCGCCGGTATAGCTGTGGATGGTGGTCATGTGCCCGTGCCTGATCCCAAAGGCATCGTGCAGGGTCTTGACGAGCGGTGCCAGACAGTTCGTGGTGCAGGATGCATTGCTGAGGATCTTGTCTTCGGCGGTAATCTGGTCGTGGTTCACCCCATAGACGATGGTTTTCATCGCACCCTTGCCCGGGGCCGAAATCAGCACGCGTTTTGCGCCGGTCGCAAGATGTTTGGCCGCGTCGTCATCGCTGGTGTAGATGCCGGTGCACTCCAGCACGATGTCCACATCCCCCCAAGGCAGTGCTGCAGGATCGCGTTCGGCGGTCACCCGGATCGGACCTTGCCCGACATCCATGGTCCCGTCGCCCAAGGTGACAGGGTGACCATAGCGACCATGCACGGAATCGAACTCGAACAGATGCGCATTCGTTTCCAGCGGGGCCAGATCATTGATTGCGACGACCTTCAGATCCTTGGCTCCGCTTTCCACAAGCGCGCGCAGCACGTTGCGACCGATACGACCGAAACCATTGATTGCCAATGTGGTAGCCATGGGGTGATCCTCCGAGCTTTGTTTGCGCTAACATGGCAAGTGAGGAGCGAGAGTCAACCGGCGTGCACAAAAGAAAGGACGGGATTTTCGAAAAACGTGAATGTGCTGGAAACGATGTTTCCGATCAGCGCCAGAAGGCGATCCATTCGATCAGATCAAGTATTTCCTTGCCCAGAAAGATCAGGTGTTCATTGCCATATATCATCGTGTCCGCCACCAGACCGCCAATGATAAGCGTGGCGAGAACCAGAGCAATCGGGGTGTTCATAGGGGCAAAGTCCTTGCGCGGCGTTGCCTTGATATGACAGGGCAACGCCGTTTGGGCAAGGCTCAGCCCAGCTTGCCCATGGCGACGGCCACATCGGCCATGCGCACGGAAAATGCCCATTCGTTGTCGTACCATGCCAACACGCGCACCAACCGCTTGCCCACGACGCGGGTCTGGTCGGGTGCAAAGATCGAGCTCTGCTCGGTGTGGTTGAAATCGACTGAGACTTTCTTTTCTTCGTCATAGCCCAGCACATGACCCATGCCGTTTTCGGTCGCGGATTTTACGGCGGCATTGACCTCGTCCACGGTCACATCACGGCCTGCGTAAAAGGTCAGGTCCACCGCGCTGACGTTCGGGGTGGGCACGCGGATTGCGGAGCCGTCCAGCTTGCCCTTGAGGGCGGGCAGCACTTCGCCCAAGGCTTTGGCGGCACCGGTCGAGGTGGGGATCATTGACATCGCCGCGGCGCGGGCGCGGTAAAGATCATCGTGGCGCCGGTCGAGCGTGGGCTGGTCGCCGGTATAGCTGTGGATCGTGGTCATGATGCCGCTTTCGATGCCGAAGGCTTCATTCAGCACCTTGGCAATCGGCGCGAGGCAGTTCGTGGTGCAGGATCCGTTCGACACCATCTTGTCGGCGGCGACAAGATCACCGTCGTTGACGCCGTAGACAACGGTACGGTCCACGTTCTTGCCGGGGGCGGACAACAGCACGCGTTTCGCCCCACGGTCCAGATGCACCTTCGCCAGAGTGCCGTCGTTGAACTGGCCGGTGCATTCCAGCACGACATCACAGCCCTCCCAGTTCAGCTCGTCCATCTTGTAGGTCGACATGACCTCCATTGCACCGCGCCCAAGGTCGAGCGTTCCGGTGCCGACTTTGATTTCGTTGGGAAAACGTCCGTGCACGCTGTCGTACTTGATCAGATGGGCTGCGGTCTCGATCGGGCCGGTTGCGTTGATCCGGATGACTTCGATGTCATCGCGCCCTGATGCGGCGATGTGCGACAGGGTACACCGGCCAATGCGGCCAAATCCGTTGATACCGACTTTGATGGTCATGAAACGTGTCCTTCAGGCTGAACAGGAGCTGGGGGTCGCGCGACCTATAGCTGGTGCCGGAACAGTTGTGAAAGGGCTAAAACCGCCTGATTTCCGGATGTTAGCGTTAAACGTTTACGTTAGCGGTAAAGGCTCGCAGGCCTTTGCCTTCCTGCCTCGCCGCGCTATTATGTCGCAAACATAATTGGAGAGTTTTAATGAGCGGTTTGCTGGCCCTGTTGGACGATGTCGCGGCGATTGCAAAGGTGGCGGCGGCCAGCGTGGACGATGTTTTCGGGCAGGCGGCCAAGGCCAGTGCCAAGGCTGCGGGCGCGGTGATTGATGACGCTGCGGTCACACCCAAATACGTGCAAGGGTTTGAGGCCGATCGCGAGCTGCCGATCATCTGGCGCATCACCAAGGGGTCGTTGAAGAACAAGCTTCTGTTCCTGTTGCCCGCAGGGTTGCTGCTGGCGAATTTCGCGCCATGGGCCATCGCGCCGCTTTTGATGCTGGGGGGGGCCTATCTGTGTTTTGAAGGGGCGGAAAAGATCGCCCATGCGTTCGGGCTTTCCGCCGGGCATGATGCGCCCCCGCCCGGTGCCGATAAAAAGGTGATTGATGACCCGGCCAAGCTGGAAGAACACAAGGCCCAAGGGGCGATCAAGACCGACTTCATCCTTTCGGCCGAGATCATGACGATCGTCCTGTCGAACCTGCCGGAAAGCAATTTCTGGCTCGAGGCGGGTGCGCTGGCAGCTGCGGCCGTCATCATCACGGTCGCCGTCTACGGGTCTGTTGCGCTGATCGTCAAAGCCGATGATGTGGGACTGTACATGGCCAAGAACGGCAACCTCGGGCTGACGCGGCGTGTCGGCCGCGGAATCGTGATCGGTATGCCGTATTTTCTCAAGGCGCTGACCATCGTGGGGACGGCGGCCATGCTGTGGGTCGGCGGGTCGATCATCATTCACGGGATGGAGGTCATGGGCTTTGATACATTGGGCCACCTGATCCACGACGCTGCGGTTGCCGTTGCCGCGCTGGTGCCCGCAGCTTATCAGGCTACCGCAGAATGGATCGCGACCGCCGCGATGGACGGCGTCTTTGGCCTGGCCCTTGGCCTGATCCTGATCCCCGTGGGCGAGAAAGTCATCAGCCCCATCTGGCACACATTGTCTGGTGCCAAGAAAGCGGCGGGGCACGCAGGGTAAGCGAGACACTGCTGCGAAAGCAAGCGACGCCCCGCATGTGAAACTGCGGGGCGTCTGGCTGTTCAGTCGTCGGCGCGGCTGTCCGCTATCGTCGGATAGACCAGATTTCTGAAGATCAGGCGCAGCGGACCGCGGTTCGCGGGGGACTGGATCATCAGCAGCGCGATCATGTCTTCCTGCGGATCGGTGTAATAGGCTGTCCCGGCGGCACCACCCCAGTTGAATTCACCCTCGGTGCCAAAAGACGGCGCGTTGCCGTCCTCCAGCCGCACGGCATACCCAAGCCCGAAGCCATAGCCGGGACCGGGCAGGTAGTATTTACCCTGTTCAATTTCGGCGGTGTGGTCGGACGTCATCAACTGCACTGTTTTTGGCGACAGTAACCGGGTGCCGTTGAACTCGCCTCCGTTCAGCATCATCTGCGCGAACTTGGAGTAGTCATGCACCGTCGACATCAGGCCACCTCCGCCCGATTGGTTCGGCTTGCGCTCACGCGGATCGAACACCCCGCGGTCGCCAAGCTGGGCGTGTTCGTCAAAGGGCTCAGCAATGCGGGCAAAGTCGGCCTCGTCGTCGATGTAGAAGGCGGTGTCCATCATTCCCAGCGGCTCGAATATCCGGTCCTTCATGAACTCCTCCAGACTTTCGCCCGAGACCGTTTCAACCACGGCCCCCAGCACATCCGTCGCGCGTGAATATTCCCAAGTCGTCCCCGGATCATGCTCCAGCGGAAGGCTGGCAAGCAGGTTCGCCTGTTCGATTGCTGTGTTGTCCTGACTGCCGACATCTGCCGCGTTATAGGCGTCGCGTGCCGGTCCGGCCCCAAAGAAGCCGTAGGTCAGGCCAGAGGTATGCCGCATCAGATCCAGCACTGTCATCGTGCCTTCTGCCGGACGTGTCATGGCGTTGCCATCAGCGTCTTTTTCGCCGGTAGCAACCTTTAGATCCTTGAATGCCGGCAGATAGGTCGCAACCGGCGCGTCGAGGATCAGCTTGCCTTCCTCCACCAGCATCATCGCCGCGACCGTGGTGATCGGCTTGGTCATCGAATAGATCCGAAACAGAGTGTCCTCGGTCATCGCCTCGCCGTCGGGCGTGCGTTTGCCCATGGTGGACAAATGCGCAATCTGGCCGTCCCGGATGACCATGATGACGGCACCGGGCGTCATCCCCTTGTCAATCAGCGCGCCAAAGGTCGCATCCATGCGCGCCAGCCGTTCAGGATCAAAGCCAAGTTCCTGTGCATCACCGCGCGGCAGATCCTCGGCCCAGGTCGCACCTACGCTTGCAACGGCAGTCGCAAGGGCAATCGCCCCGACCGCCAGGCCGGATTTCAGTCTGTTCATTGTCGTTCCTCCCATTTGGTGTGGCCCCGAAAGGCTACTACCTCAGGTTAGGAGGACTGCGACGCATGTGGCAACCGCCAGCACTCCGTCTGAACAGTATTTCGAAACGTTTGACGTAGGGTCACTTGGTGCGCACCTTCGCGACGCTGCGGGTGGTCGCGCCCGTGTGCAAAGGTTGCGTGCCCTCGGGTTCCATCCCCGCCAAACGCAAAAGGGGGCCACGACGGCCCCCTCGCATCACATTTCTAATCCGGATCTTACAGCAGCGCCTTGGCCTTTTCGGCGACGTTTTCCGCTGTGATCCCGAACTTCTCGAACAGTTCTTCTGCGGGGGCGGAGGCACCGAAGCGGTCCATGCCGACGAAATCTGCCTTGTTCCACTTGCCGCGCTCGCCGGTCAGCCAGCGGTCCCAACCTTGGCGCATACCTGCTTCGACGCCGACGCGCACAGGGCCGCCGGGCAGTACCCTGCGGCGATAGCTTTCGTCTTGCGCCGCGAAAAGCTCCATACAGGGCATCGAGACAACGCGGGTGCCGATGCCTTGCTCTTGCAGGATGTCGCGGGCCTTGAGGGCGATTTCAACTTCGGAGCCTGTAGCGATCAGGATGACCTGACGCTTGCCTTCGGCATCTGCCAGCACATAGGCACCCTGTTCGGTGAGGTTCTTGTTCTTGTGCTCAAGCCGGACGGTCGGCAGGCCCTGACGGGTCAGCGATAGAACCGAAGGCGTGTCTTTCGACGTCAGCGCTATTTCCCATGCCTCTGCGGTCTCGACCGTGTCGGCGGGGCGGAACACATAGGTGTTGGGCGTGGCACGGCTGATCGCCAGATGTTCGACCGGCTGGTGCGTCGGGCCGTCTTCGCCCAAGCCGATGCTGTCATGGGTCATCACAAACACCGTAGGCACCTGCATCAACGCGGCAAGGCGCATGGCGGGGCGTGCGTAGTCGGTAAAGCACATGAACGTGCCGCCATAGGGACGGATGCCGCCATGCAGCACCATGCCGTTCATCGCGGCGGCCATGCCATGTTCGCGGATGCCCCAATAGACGTACCGCCCGCCACGGTTGTCGATGTCGAAGACGCCCAGATCACCGGTCTTGGTGTTGTTTGATCCGGTCAGATCCGCCGATCCGCCGACAGTTTCGGTATAAAGTGGGTTGAGCACCTCAAGCGTCTTTTCGCTGCTGGCACGGGTGGCAAGCTTGGGGGCGGTTTCCGAGATCTGCTTTTTGAACGCCTTGATCGTCGCACTCAGCTTCTTGGGGGCGTCGCCGGCCAGCGCGCGGTTGAACTCCTCGCGCTTGGTGCGGGACATGGCGTCGAAGCGTTCTTCCCAGGCGCGGCGCGCATCAGCACCGCGCTTGCCGATGGCTTCCCAGGCGGATTTCACATCCGCGGGCACCACAAAGGCATCCGGTGTCCAGCCATAAGCGGCTTTGGCGGCGGCCATCTGGTCTGCGTCCGTCAGCGCGCCGTGCCCTTTTGAGGTGTCCTGCGCGGCGTGCCCAAGGGCGATGTGCGTTTTGCAGGCAATCATTGAGGGCAGGTCGGCTTTGCGTGCTTCGGTCAATGCCGCGTCAATTTCGTCAGGGTTATGCCCGTCGATTTCCTGCACATGCCAGCCTGCCGCCTTGAAGCGTGCGACCTGATCGACGCTGTCCGACAGCGACACCGGACCGTCGATGGTGATGTTGTTGTTGTCCCACATCACAATAAGCTTGCTCAGCTTGTGGCGGCCCGCCAGCGCGATCGCCTCCTGGCTTACGCCCTCCATCAGACAGCCGTCGCCTGCGATCACGTAGGTGTGGTGGTCGACGATTTTCTTGCCATATTGCGCGCGCTGGATTTCCTCGGCCATCGCAAAGCCTATGGAGTTGGCGATGCCCTGACCCAAGGGGCCGGTGGTGGTTTCAATCGCATCCGCAAGGAAGTTTTCAGGGTGACCCGCCGTGCGCGCGCCCGCCTGGCGGAAATTCTTGATTTCCTCCAACGGGAACTGCACATCGCCGACCAGATGCAACAACGCATAGATCAGCATTGATCCGTGTCCCGCCGACAGGATGAACCGGTCCCGGTCCGGCCAAAGCGGGTTGGCAGCATCGAACTTCAGGTGCTTCTCAAACAAAACGGTTGCGACATCTGCCATGCCCATCGGCATGCCCGAGTGGCCGGAATTGGCGGCGGCAACGGCGTCCAGCGTCAGCGCGCGGATGGCGGTCGCCTTTGACCAGTGTTCAGGATGTGCTTTTGCAAGGGCGTTCAGATCCACGGGTGCGGCTTCCTTATAAGGAGAAGAGGGTTTGGCGCGACAAATACCAGCCACCCCGCAAAGATCAAGGGCCAGACACGCCGCATCAAGGGCCTGCTCCAAGGCGTTGTTCTTAAAGGGGCAGCATTCCGCTGCATCTTTGGCTAGGATCGGGCGGAACGACGTTGACCGCCGATTCGATGATTGGCAAACTGCGTCAAAGACGTTTTGCGGGGACCGTGACAATGAGCGACATAGAACAACTGCAAAGCCGGATCATGGCGGCGATGGAGCGCGCGTCGCGCGGCCTCGAAAAGCTGGGGGTCGCACAGGAAGACGCACCTGATCTTTCGCAAGAGCTTGAGGACGAACGGCTGGCCAACGCCCAGCTGACCGAACGGGTCAAGGCGCTGAAGAAACGGCTCGAGACCGAGACGGCTGATCTGACGACCAAGCTGACCGAGGCTGAGGCGCGCATTGCCGAAGCCGAAGGGATCAAGGCGCAGCTCACCAAGCTTGATGTCGATCTGCAGCGCGTACGCGCGGCCAACACGCAGCTTTCAAACGCTTGCGATGCCTTGCGGGCGGCCAACGCCGAAGGGGTGGGGGACGCCGATCTGATCAACACGGCCATGCAGGCTGAACTTGACGCGCTGCGCGCCGCACGCACCGCCGAGAAGGCCGAAGCCGATGCGATCCTGTCGGCGCTGAAACCGTTGGTCGAACCTGAGCAGGAGAACACCTGATGCCCGAAGTTACCATTTCCATCGGCGGTCGCCAGTTCGAAGTCGCCTGTCAGGAAGGCGAGGAAAGCTATCTGCACGCCGCCGCCAAGATGCTGGATGACGAAGCACAAGTGCTTTCGGATCAGGTGGGGCGGATGCCCGAAGCGCGCATGCTGCTGATGGCGGGTCTGCTGCTGGC
>JAGXHB010000272.1 GCA_024636425.1 Roseobacter sp. | reverse complement strand
CCCACATTCAGCCCGTACACCAAAGAGCCGTTCGGTGAAAAGACCGGTACGGCAATCCCGTTCACGTCGGGCCGCCAATCCCCGTAGCTTGAACAGAAGCCTTTCTCCTCGAACTCAGCGACAGCCGAAGCGTAGCTGTCTTCGCAGCGTGATCTGAACGCATCGTCCTTCTTGGCTGCCAGCGCAAAAGCGCGCGCGCGTGCCTCAGGTTGCATGCCCACGAGGATCGCGCGGCCAATGGCTGAATTGAACAAGGGCAGACGCGATCCGACGCGCATTTGCAGGGCGACATCCTCTCGCGACCGTTTTGTCGCGACATAGACGACATCCAGCCGGTGCTGTTCCCCGATGGCGACGGTCAGATAGCTGTTCGGCCCGTCCCGAAGCGCGCTCATCTCTTCTTCGGCACGATCGCCGATTTCCATGCTGGTCAGCACACCAAAGCCCAGTTGCAGGACGCCCGCACTCAGGCGGTAGGTGCCCGTCCGCGGATCAGCCACCAGATAGTCGAGTTCGCACAAGGTATGGGTCAACCGCGACACGGTCGCCTTTGGCAAACCGGTACGGTCCGCAAAGTCGGTGTTGGTCAGCTGCGGTTCATTCTGCCTGAAGCACCGCAGCACATCGAGCCCGCGCGCCAGAGCAGTGACAAAGTTTCTATCTTTTGCCTCTGCCGGATTGGTCGCAAACTCATGATTTGACATGTTATTTTTTCTCCAGCGCCTTTAGCCCGTTGGCGGCAAACACAGGGACATATTCGCCCACCTTCATCGCACGCTCCGGGTTCGAGGCATTTCCATCCAGCGCCCGCTTGAGCACACCCTGAATGATCCCCGCCATGCGGAAAAAACAGAAGGCAAGATAGAAGCCGAAGTTGTCAATCCCGTCGATGCCGCGACGCTCGCAGTATTTGGCGATGAATTCCTCGTCCGTGGGTACGCCAAGCGCCTTGCGGTCCGCCCCGCCAAAACCACGCCCTTCGGTGCCCACAGGCATTTGCCATTGCATGATGACGGCTGCCAGATCCGCATAAGGATGCCCGATGGTGGACAGTTCCCAATCCAGCACGGCCAGACAGTTGGTGCCGTCTTTCTCGAACATCATGTTGTCGATGCGGTAATCACCATGCACCAGCGTCCGCTGCCCGTCATCTTCTGGGATGTTCGCGTTAAGCGCGTCGATCAGCTTGTTCATGTCGGGCAGGTCTTCGGTCTCGGACGCGCGATATTGCTTGGTCCAGCGGCCAACCTGCCGTTCGTAGTAATTGCCGGGCGGGCCGTAATCCGACAGCCCGACCTTGTCGATATCGACTTCGTGAAGTGCCGCCAGCACGCGGTTCATCTCGTCCATGATACCGGCGCGGGTCTCATTCGTTTCGTCCGGCATGCGCGGGTCCATGAAATTGCGCCCGTTGACATGATCCATGATATAGAACGCGGACCCGATCACATCGTCGTCTTCACACAGCAAATGCATCTTTGCCACGGGCACGTCGGTGTCCTGCAGCGCCTTTTGCACGCGGAATTCGCGGTCCACGGCATGAGCCGATTTCAGCAGCACCCCCGGAGGCTTGCGACGCAACACGTAGTTGCGGGCAGGCGTTTTCAGCAGGAATGTAGGGTTCGACTGCCCGGCCTGAAACTTCGACACCTCAAGCGGGCCTTCAAAGCCGGGAAGATGTTCTTCCAGATAAGCGGTGACCTTGGAGACATCGAGTGTTTGCGTGTCTGTGCTCATGATCGTCTATCCTTAACTATAGGTCAGCATTTCGGCACCCTCGCCCAGCATCATATGCGGCGTGGCGTTGAATTCATGCAGAAAAAGCGCCTTGTCTGTAAATATGAACTTCGTGACGGACGTGTTCTTGATCTGCAAATTCAGGGTCATCATCATCTTGTCGGGTGCCTTCAGCGACGCCGCCACCAATTGCCCGATCACACCGCCTGAACTCACCACCAGAACACGCTCCGCGCCCGGTGCACAGGCGGTCTGACGGGCCGCTTCGACGCGGGCGGTGAAAGTACCCCAGCTTTCGGCGGGGTTTTCGATCTTGTCGGCCTGCCATTCGAACACGGTTTCACGCAGCGTGCGGAAATGCGTCTTGCGGTCGGCGGTCACCATATGCGGCACAACGCCCTTGAAGCGGGCCAGCAGCAAATCCTGAAAATCGTACTCGTTGAACCCTTCGTGGGTGTCGCCCACCTCGAACCCCATGGAGGCAAGCGTCTCCTTCTGGCGGATCAAGGTGCCGGTCAGTGTCCGATCCGGCACCCATCCGATTTCGCGCAGGGTCTGGCCAACCGCCGCAGATTGCCGATGCCCCAGTTCCGACAGCTTGTCATAGTTGTCAGCTCCGAAAGACGCCTGCCCGTGGCGGATGACCAATAGCTCTCCCATATTGGCTTACAGAACCTCGAAGAGACCGGCAGCACCCATGCCACCACCCACACACATGGTGCAGACGACGTATTTTGCACCGCGACGCTTGCCTTCGATCAGCGCGTGACCAACCATACGCGCACCGGACATGCCGTAGGGGTGACCGATCGAGATCGCCCCGCCGTTGACGTTCAGCAATTCGTCCGGGATGCCCAGCTTGTCACGGCAATACAGAACCTGCGACGCGAACGCCTCGTTCAGCTCCCAAAGGCCGATGTCGCTCATCTTGAGGCCATGTGCTTCGAGCAGCTTTGGCACCGCAAAGACAGGGCCGATGCCCATCTCGTCAGGCTCGCACCCTGCTGCCATCACGCCGACGTAACGGCCAAGCGGGTTCAGACCCTGCTTCTCCGCCAGTTTGGCTTCCATGATGACCGACGCGGAAGACCCGTCAGACAGCTGCGACGCGTTCCCGGCGGTGATGAACTTGCCTTCCTTGACGACCAGACCGTCCTTGAACACCGGCTGCAATCCCGCAAGACTT
This sequence comes from Roseobacter sp., assembly GCA_024636425.1. Classification (GTDB taxonomy): domain Bacteria; phylum Pseudomonadota; class Alphaproteobacteria; order Rhodobacterales; family Rhodobacteraceae; genus Sulfitobacter. Next base: position 2,457 of record JAGXHB010000272.1, on the reverse strand, counting down.
TCCTTGGAGGTGCCGGGGCGGTTGCCCTCGTCCTTCTCCAGCGTCACTTCGTGCGACGAGATTTCCTTCGTCTCTTTGTCCTGCGTCATCATCGTGGTGGTCATCGGCACGATTTCATCGTCGAACTTGCCTGCCTGCTGTGCCTGATGGGTCAGCTCTTGGCTGCGCGCGGCGTATTCATCCTGCGCTTCACGGCTGATGCCATAACGCGAGGCGACATTTTCCGCCGTCTCCAGCATGGTGACATAGAGATCGGGCATGTGTTCCTTGAGGTAGGGGTCAGCCTTCACGCGCATTTCGGGCGTCTGCACCATCGAGATGCTTTCGACACCGCCGCCGATCACGATGTCCATGCCATCCATCACGACCTGCTTGGCGGCTGTGGCAATCGCCATCATGCCGGACGCGCACTGACGGTCCAGCGACATGCCACCGACGGTGACAGGCAGACCGGCGCGCATGGCGACCTGACGGGCGATGTTGCCTGCCGAATGGCCCTGCTGAAGCGCCGCGCCATAGACGCAATCGCTGATCTGGTCAGGATCGACGCCTGCGCGCTCGACCGCGTGCTTGACCGCATGACCGCCAAGCGCCTGAGGTGTGGTGTTGTTGAACGCACCGCGATAGGCCTTGCCAATCGGGGTACGGGCTGTGGATACGATTACTGCGTCACGCATGGTGATCTCCCTTTTCAAGTCGTTTGGTTAGCCCCAATCCAGATCAAGGCCTTGTGCCTTGGCTGCATTGAGAGCGTATTTCTTCGTCTGGCTGAAGGCATCGGTCAGCACCTGCTGGCCCGCCTCGTCGGTAATCTTGTCAAACGCTGCCGCGACACCTTCGGGTGTATTGTCGTCGCCCGTCAAGGTGACGCCCTCGGTCTCGTATACACGCGTCTGCGCAAAGCTGCCCGCCCCTGCGCCAAGGATGACCCGGCTGGGCGCATCCTCGCTGACCAGATACAGCAGGCCAGGGGTGATGGTTTCGGGTGCCAGCAGCCCCTGCGCCTGTTCGGGCAGAAGGTCGGCTGTCATGCGGGTCGCGGCAGTCGGGGCCAGCGTGTTGACGCGGATGTTGTCGCGTGCCCCTTCCAGATGCAGCACATTCATAAGCCCCATCATCGCCGCTTTGGCCGCGCCGTAGTTGGATTGTCCGAAGTTGCCATAAAGCCCTGAGGCAGACGACGTCAAAACGATGCGCCCGTATTTTTGCGCGCGCATGATCGGCCAGCAGGCGTGAGTCACGGTGGCAGAGCCGATCAGGTGCACATCTACCACTTTACGAAAATCGGCCATCTCCATCTTGGCGAATGTCTTGTCACGCAGGATGCCCGCGTTGTTCACCACGATGTCGATGCGGCCCCAGGCATCCATCACCTTCGCGACCATGTTGGCAACGCCCGCCTCGTCCGCGACATCACAACCATGCGCCATCGCCTCACCACCCGCATCGCGGATTTCCTGTGCGACGGCTTCCGCGGCGGCAGAGGATGCGCCCTGCCCGTCTGTCGTCACGCCCAGATCATTGACCATGACCTTTGCGCCACGCGCGGCCAGCCCCAAGGCGTGGCTGCGGCCAAGGCCGGTACCCGCACCCGTGACAATCGCCACGCGGTTATCAAAGCGTATTTCCATCATTGCCCCCTTAGTGCAGCGCTTGTTCAAAGATGTTCGGCCCGCTCATCACGTTGATGCCGCCGCTGACAGGGATCACGGCACCGGTGATATAGGAACCACCTTTGCCGCACAGAAACAACATGCAGCCGGCGATGTCCGTATCGGTGCCCACGCGGCGCAAGGGTACGTCTTGGCCGACCTTGCTGCGCATGTCTTCGTCATGCGTGGCAAAGGCAGTCATGCGCGACACGAACGGCCCCGGTGCCAGCGCATTCACGGTAATCGCGTCGCCCGCCAGTTCCTTGGCGAGGATCTTGCTCAGGTGGATCACAGCGGCCTTGGACGCGGAATAGCTGTAGGCCCCATCGCCCATCTCGCGTTCGCCCATCACCGAGCCGACGTTCACGACGCGCGCAGGGTCTTCCAGCGTGCCGCTTGCGCGCAGCATCGGCAGCAGCTTTTGTGTGAGGTCAAACAGCCCCGCCACGTTGACAGCCATCACCTTTTCCCACGCCTTGAACGGGAAATCCCCCATCGGCGCGCCCCAAGTGATACCTGCGTTGTTCATCAGGATATCGAGCGTATCAGTCCGCGCCTTGACTGCGGCGACCATGGCATCGACACCTTCTTCCGTGCCGACATCACCGGCAAACCCGATTGCCTTGCCGCTCGCTCCCATATCGTTCAGCTCTTTCGCGACGGCCTCGCAGGCGTCGCCTTTGCGGCTGGCGATCAGCACGGTCGCACCGGCACGCACCAACGCTTCGGCGGCCATGCGGCCAATGCCGGTCGCCCCACCTGTCACCAGCGCGGTTTTGCCCTCAAGCCCGAAGAGTGTCTGAAT
>JAGXHB010000271.1 GCA_024636425.1 Roseobacter sp. | reverse complement strand
CTCGCCCGCCGCGATGCGGTTGATCGCGGATTCGTCCAGCTGCCGGATCACCGGGGCCATATCGCCTATATTGGGGTTTGGATGCGCCATGTGGCTAGACCTAGCATGAGCACACGCGATTCTGAAAGACGGAAAGGCGCTCTACGGGCGCATCGCATTGCGATACCAGGTCACGATCTGCGTACGTTCTTCGGGGCGCATATAGCTGAGGTTCGCGGGCGGCATTGCGTGAGTCAGACCCGACTGCAGATAGATCTGCTTGGCTGCCGTGGCAATCTGATGCTCTGTCTCGAGACGGACACCTTTGGGGGCCCATAGCAGCCCCTCCCACGCAGGCTCGGCTGCGTGACACATGCTGCACCGGCCCAGAACGATGTCATGAACCTGATCGAACCCGTCGGCCTCGGCAAAGCGCAGCGCGGCACCGGAGGCTTCCTGCGGCTCGGTTGCACGGAACATCGGCGCGGTCGACAACCACATAACAGCGATGAAAAGCAGCGCCGTGGCGGCCCAGGTCCAGGTCGGGTTCCCCTGACGCGCGTGGATCGAGTTGAAGTAGTGCCGGATCGTCACCCCCATCAGGAACACCAGCGCCGCAATCAGCCAGTTCATTTCTGACGCAAAGGCCAGCGGGTAATGATTGCTCAGCATCAGAAAGATGACCGGCAAGGTGAGGTAGTTGTTATGCGTGCTGCGCTGCTTTGCGATCTTGCCGTACTTCGGGTCGGGCTTGCGGCCTGCCTGCAGATCCGCCACGACGATGCGCTGGTTCGGCATGATGATGAAAAACACGTTTGCAGACATGATCGTCGCCGTGAAAGCGCCCAGATGCAGCAAGGCCGCGCGGCCCGAAAAGACCGACGTATAGAAATATGCCATCCCCACAAGGATCACATAGAGCCCGATCATCAGGCGGGTGTTGTCATCGCCAAAGCGGCTTTTGCAGATGACATCATAGATGATCCAGCCAAACGCCAGCGACAGCAGCGAGATGCCGACCGCCTGCCATATCGCCAGGTCCGCAATCGCGGGATCGACCAGGTAGAATTCGGCCCCAAGGTAGTAGACGAGGATCAGCAGGGCAAAGCCTGACAGCCAGGTGGAATAGCTTTCCCATTTGAACCAGACCAGATCGTCGGGCATCTGTGCAGGGGCGACGAGGTATTTCTGCACATGATAGAAGCCGCCGCCATGCACCTGCCATTCTTCGCCATCGGCACCGGTTTTCAGATTGCGGTCGCGGTGGAGGCCAAGATCAAGAGCGATAAAATAGAACGACGATCCGATCCAGGCGATCGCCGTGATGACATGCACCCAGCGGACGGCGAATTCGATCCAGGAACCGATGGCGGCCAAGTCGTACATGAGAGGATCCTTTGGGTCTTGCTGTGGTAAACACCGGAGGCAGCTTGGGGTGGCAGGCGGCAGATGCCTCCGGCGGAGGATATTTAAGAGCCGGAGAAGGGAAAGCCCCTCTCGGGCGATGATCAGTTAGGCCGGCGGCCCTTGTTGTGACCGGACATACCGCCGGAAACCTCTTTGGTGGTGTCGTCTGCCAAGTCTTCGGGCAAAATCAGGTTGAGGACAATGGCGATCAGGGCCGCAGGGAGCAATCCACTGGTCATGAGGATCTGCAACGTCGAGGGCAGGTGCTGGACCGCGCCCGGTTCAAGTTGCAGGCCAAGGCCGATGGAAATCGAGATCGCGAAGATCACCATGTTCCGGCGGTTCCAGTCCACATCGGAGAGGATCGACATGCCGGCCGCGACGACCATGCCGAACATCACGATCACGCCGCCGCCAAGCACCTCGATCGGGATCGTACGGATGACGCTGCCGACCTTGGGGACCAGCCCGCAGAGGATCAGAAAGAGCGCGCCAAAGGTCACGACATGGCGGCTCATCACGCCGGTCATGGCGATCAGGCCGACGTTCTGGCTGAACGAAGTGTTAGGCAGGCCCCCGAATACGCCTGCAACCGCCGTCCCCAGACCGTCAGCATAGGTGGCCCCTTCGATTTCGGCGTCCGTTGCCTCGCGGCCCGCACCGCCTTTGGTGATGCCCGACACGTCGCCCACCGTTTCGATGGCCGAGATGAAGGCCATCAGACAAAAGCCGATGATCGCGGCGGCGGAGAACTCGAACCCGTATCTGAAGGGGTCCGGCAGCGCGAAGGCGGCAGAGCGGCCCCACGATCCGCTGATCGCCTCGAAGGTGAGCATGCCCACCCCAAGCGCATAGAAGTAGCCCGCGATCAGCCCGATCAGGACCGCCGAGATCGACAGCATCCCTTTGGTAAAGAACTTGAGCCCCAGCGTGACCACAATGACGACCAGTGCTGCCGACCAGTTGAGCAAGCTGCCATATTCCGGCGTGCCTATCGCAGGCACGCCCCCGGCCGCGTACTGGATGCCGATCTTGACCAGCGCCAGCCCGATCATCGTGACGACAAGCCCCGTCACGAGCGGCGGCAAGGCAAAGCGGATCTTGCCGATGAAAAGCCCCAGAGACGCATGAAACACCCCGCCGATGACGATGCCGCCGAACAGTGCGGCCAACCCGTCGACACCTTTGCCCGCAACCAGCGGGATCATGATCGGGATGAACGCGAAGGACGTTCCCTGAACGATGGGCAACCCCGCGCCCACAGGCCCGATGGTGATGGTCTGCAACAAGGTCGCGACCCCGGCAAACAGCATCGACATCTGGATCAGGTACAAAAGCTCGGGAAAGTCAGGCGAGTTCGATCCGAAACCGAAGCCGGCGGCCCCTGCGACGATGATCGCGGGCGTCACGTTCGACACGAACATTGCCAGCACATGCTGGATGCCGAGCGGGATGGCTCGGGACAGTGCAGGTGTATAGTCTGGATCGCGCAGCTGTTCTGGCGTTCCGATCGAGGTGTCGGTCATTGCGGTTGTCCCTTGCTGGTCGTCGCCGTTTTGCTGTCCGGCTTATTGTTGGCCCGAGGCCTTGATAACATAGGGCGGATCAAGGGGGTGTTCGTCAAGGTTCGGTGTCTTTGCGATGCGGTCCACAACCGCGAAAAGACCCGGCTCTGCCAATGGTGTAAGCACTCCGTGCCAGGTGCCACGGTGGAAATTGACGCCCTGAAAGGGTTCCGTCAGAAACGCTTGGGGACGTCCGGGCGCGCCGTCCACGTCAGGGGCGACGATCACCAGGAACGGCGCGGCGGTCATCGGCAGAAAAGCCTGTGATCCTTCCGGGTGACGCTCCAGCAGGTCAAGCGTATAGGGCAGGCTGCGGGCCTGCGCCTTGAAAAGGCTGATGCCCGCCCGGCCTCCTTCCCCGAAATCAAGCGTTGCGCGGTCATGGAACCGGCCGCAAAGCCCGGCATTGATCAGCTTGTCGGGCGCGCCGGACGTGTCGAGCACATCGCCAAAGGGGGCGAATGCTTCGGCTGTCAGCGCTTCGGTAAAGATCTCGCGGGTCACAGAGCTAGCGGCATATGGCGGTTGACGTCCTTGTAGAGCAGATAGCGGAACGGCTGATCGCCCGTCGCGATGCAGGCCTGCGGACAAAAAGCCCGCAGCCACATGAAATCACCGGGGCCGACCGGCACCCAATCACGGTTGAGCAGATAGTCGGCGGTCCCCTGCAGCACATAAAGCCCGTGTTCCATCACATGGGTTTCCGCAAAGGGGATGCGCCCGCCCGGCTGAAAGGTGACGATGTTCACATGCATGTCGTGGCGCAGATCCGAGGGGTCGATAAAGCGTTGCGTGGCCCATGTGCCGTTTGTCTCCGGCATTGGCATGGCAGGCACATCGGCGTCATGCGTCACAAGGACGGGCGGTATGTCGAGGCCCGGTGCCGTAACATACCGTTTGCGGATCCAGTGGATACCACAGGCCACGTCGCCACGGTTCCAGATTGTCCAGGCTGTGGCAGGCGGCAAATAGACGTATGATCCGGGGCTCAACTCATGGGTATCGCCCCCTATGGTCAGCCGCGCAGTTCCGTGCGCCACGAACAGCACGCCTTGCGCCTGCTCATCGGGTTCGGGTGCTGCACTGCCCCCGCCCGGAGCGATCTCGACCGCGTATTGCGCAAAGGTTTCGGCAAAGCCCGACAGCGGGCGCGCCAGAACCCAGATGCGCGTGTCGGACCATTCCGGCAGAAAGCTGGTCACGATATCGCGCTGTACCGAGGCCGGAATGACGGCATAGGCCTGTGTGAAGGTCGCCGTGCTTTCGGGCGATTGCGACTGGTCAGGCAAGCCGCCGGGGGGGAAGGCATAGGTCATAAAATACTCTCAAGCCGGAGGCGCGCAATCCGTTCGACCTGCGCGCAGGCCGTGGCCAGTTCAGTTGCAGTGTCATTGGCGATCCGCGCCTCGAAATGGCGCAGGATACCCGCCTTGTCGTGATCCTTGACCGCGATGATGAAGGGGAACCCATGCTTGTCCACATAGGCGGTGTTAAGCTCGGTAAAGCGCGCGCGTTCCACGTCTGTCAGCGCATCAAGACCCGCGCTGGCCTGCTCCTGCGTGCTGTCGGCGGTCAGACGTTTGGCAGAAGCCAGCTTGCCAGCAAGATCGGGGTGCGCCGTCAGCACGCCAAGCCGCTCGCTTTGGGTGGCAGAGCGGAACATGCGAGCCAGCGCGTTATGAATACCCGCGACGCTGTTATGGGCGGGGCCAAGCTCAAGTTCGAAAGCGCGCTCTGCGATCCAGGGCGAGTGTTCGAAAACACCGCCGAATTTCGCGACAAAATCGGCGCGCGACATCTGGTCAATCCGCAAGGCATCCTGCGGGGGGTGGGTTGCGCGCCAATGGTCGGCAATTTCCACGCGCCGCGGGGTCCAGACACCTTCGAAGCCTTTGATGTAGTCGATAAACCGTTTGAGCGCCTGAATCCGGCCCGGCCGTCCCACAAGCCGGCAATGCAGCCCGACCGACATCATCTTGGCGCTGCCCGCCTCCCCTTCGGCATAAAGCGCATCGAAGGTATCGCGCAGATACGCAAAGAACTGATCGCCCGAATTGAACCCCTGCGCGGTCGCAAAACGCATATCGTTGCAATCGAGCGTGTAGGGAATGATCAACTGATCGCGGCCTGCGACCTGCATCCAATAGGGCAGATCGTCATCATAGGTGTCTGAAATATAATCAAACAGGCCCGTCTCCGCAGCCAGCGCCACCGTGTTGATCGAACTGCGGCCCGTGTACCAGCCACGCGGCGGCTGGCCGGTGACTTCGGTATGCAGGCGTACCGCTTCGGTGATGTCTGCGCTTTCGCGTGCTGCGTCATGGTCCTTGTAGTCGATCCACTTCAGACCGTGGCTCGCGATTTCCCAGCCGGCCTTGTCCATCGCTTCGACCTGTTCGGGGGACCGCGCAAGGGCAGAGGCGACACCGTAGACCGTGACAGGAATGGCAGCACTGGTGAACAACCGGTGCAGACGCCAGAAACCGGCACGCGCACCATAGTCGTAGATCGATTCCATGTTCCAATGCCGTTGACCGGGCCAAGGGGCGGCACCCACGATCTCCGAGAGGAACGCCTCGGACGCGGCATCGCCATGCAGCAGATTGTTCTCTCCGCCCTCCTCATAGTTGACCACGAACTGCACCGCGATCCGCGCACCTCCGGGCCATTTCGCATCGGGTGGATTAGGGCCGTAGCCGCGAAAATCACGAGGGTAGCGCGTCATTTCAACATCCTTTGGTCTGCCCCGCTCCGGGGCAGGTCTGTGCCGGGTATACCAAGCACTGTTGCCGGAAAATGTACAGCGGGCCGATCTTTCGGGAAAGACCGACCCGCTGCCAGATCAGCTCGAAGGGGCCCTGCTCTCTTGTTGGCCGGGAATTATCGGGCACTGGCTGATCTGAATTTCGCGGATTGTAGGCCAGCCGGTTCCAGCCGAGTTGGAAGGGGCCGCTGTGCATGAATGCTTCATGTCCAGTCCTGCCGGCCCCTGTCCTATGATCGCCGCGCCCTGCACGGCCTGCCCGATCATTAGAATACCATCCCCCGGATCACATATTTCAGAGATATTCGCGTCTTTTGCGCACAAAGCATCTTTTCGTATGTACCGACCATATAGGCGAAGGATGATTCGCGGGTCAAAGCAAAAACGAATCGGCGTGAAGAAAAAGCTGCCCTTGGGCGAATCAAGGTCGTCTCATGGGCATTGACCTTGCCGGGCACTGCCATATCCTGCGGCTTGGTGATTATTTCAAAAGGACGCGCTCCATGGCTGACGGCTATCTCACGACCCATGTCCTTGATACGGCGCGCGGCACTCCGGCGGGCGG
>JAGXHB010000270.1 GCA_024636425.1 Roseobacter sp. | reverse complement strand
AGGTTGTGTCTCGAATCTGGTGGAAATTCTCCGGCGGCGTTCTCCGAGCATGTGGATTTGGGCCTGATCAGGCTGCGAGGTCAAGGCTGATCGGGGCGATGGGCTGAGCCAAGGTTTCCCAACCATCCACTTTCCGCATCTGGATCTGGCCCGATGCCATCAGCGCCCAGAGGAGCATCGGCACGGTTTCGGCGGAAGGCAGCACGGTCTGGGTCTTGATGCGGCGGCGGAACTCCTCGTTCAGGCGCTCGATGGCGTTTGTCGTCCGCGCCGACTTCCACTGTGATGGGTCCAGCCGCGTAAAGGTAAACAGCCGGTCCCCGGCCTCTTCCAGGCTGTCCGCAACCGCGCGGCATTTCAGCCGCCATTTGCGCAGGAAGGCCTTGCGACGGTTTTCGATTTCGGCTGCGGTGTCGGCATAGATCATGTCGCGGTAATCCTCGGTGAGTTCGTCCTGCATGCGTTTCGGGGCGTGGCCGAGAAGATTGCGGTGCTTGTGAACCGTGCAGCGCTGGATCGGCAGCTCCTCGCCCCAGAGCGCGACGAGTGCCGCCTCCAACCCGGGTGCGCCATCGACAATGACAAATTCCGGTCGCTTCAAGCCTCTCGCATCAAGATCGCCGAGAAACTGACCCCAGGCGGCTTTGCTCTCGCCGCCCATATTCTTGATGGAAAGCAGCACTTTCTGTCCGTCCCGGCGCACGCCTATGGCAGCCAGCACCGAAATGTTCGTGGCTTTCTTGTCGATGCGTGTCTTGATCACCGTGCCGTCGAGGATCAGCCGCACGATGTCTTCATTGGCCAGGTCGCGGGCCACCCAGACGTCCCAGTCGACCTTCACCTTGCGCCAGGCCCGGCTGACCACATCCTTGCTCACCGCCCCTTCAAACAGCCCATACAGCGCCCGTTTCACGCGCCGCGTGTTGGTCCCGGCCAGATAGACCGAAGCAATCAGGGCCTCAGCCTTCTTGGTCAGCCGCTGATAGCGCGGCAGCGCCTTCGAGCGCCATTCGGTGATCTTGCCGGTCTCATCGATGGCGCGGGCGCGTGGCACGCTCACCGTTTCCGCGCCAAAGGTGCCGACAAGCTGACGCTCGCGATGACCGTGTCGGTAGCCCATAGGTTTATTGGTGCCCCGATCATAACGGCAGCGCCCCAGAAACGCGTCCAGCTCCTCTTCGAAGACCGCTTCGATCGTAGCGCGGATATTTTCTCGTAGCCGATCCTCGATCGGATCGTAGCCCGCTTCATTGGCCAGTAGCGAAAGTGCGGCAGTATCGGTATTGTTCTTCATGGCGTGATCTCCTTGGCGGTTGCTGCCACCGGTTGGGTGGGTTCAAGTTCACCCGGAGATTACGCCACCTTCAAATTTCCACCACCTTCGCGACACGACCCTGCGCAAGGGCTGCGCGCAAGTCATCACTGGCACGGGACTGCAAGGCGGGTGCGGCTTTGGTGGCCCGCAGGCCGGTGGCCTTGGGCGCGCAACAGTGCGATCCTGTCTTTGGTGCCAGACCGGCATGACTGTCGCCGACTGATGTCACGCTGTTCTTCCCAGCGCCTTGAGTGAATTTTCCAGCGCATCCTTGAAATGCGGCGCGCGACGCTTGGCTCGGATGATCTTGCAGAACCGGATCAGCAGCGCGTGTTTTTCTTCGGATTCCAGATGCCGCAGCACGGTCTTCTGATAGGTTTTGGAGTCGTGCCGCTTGCGCAGCATCTGGTGGACGTCCCGTGGCGTGACCGTGCCGTTGATACAGCCGGAAACGATGGGTTTCAGAACGCCCATGTCCCGCCATACATTCAGCATGCCGTGGCCCATGAACGGGCAGCCCATGTGAATGATGTTGGGGATTTGAAACAGGGTCGCATGCATTGCGACCTGCGGCATACGCGCATCGTAAAAAATCCACGCCCGTTCCGCTGCCTTGACCATCTCGGGTGCATAGCCATAGCGGCTGTAGTAATTGTGCCGCCACGATTTGCGATACCGATGATCCCAGCCCGCTCGGTCGCGGTCCATCGTCGCCTGTGGGTTGACCGCGATCACCGTGGCGCCGGGGCAGGCCGCTGAAAACGCGCAGGCGGCATAGCCTCCCATTGACGTTCCATAGAACGCAACCCTGTCGAACTGATCGAAGAACTTGTCTTTCCTGAGCTTGTCGAAGAAATCGAACACATCCTCGTCGCGGTACCAGGTCGGACCGTGGGCCATGAATCCGAGCGAAGACCAGCCTTGCGAATTGATGAAATCTATCGCCCACGGCATCCGGTTGGGATCCTGCCGCACATCATCAAGATTGTCGAAGGCCACGACAAGCGTTTTGCCCAAAGGGCCTTTTTCAGGGATAAAGATCGCCTTGTGCAGTGGGCCGATCTCCTGGAAAAAGCCGTCCTTTTCCGCCTGCTCGGCCAGCGTGTTGCGCCAGGTGTCCCGGAGCATTTGCTTTTGTTCTTCAGACTTTGCCATTCTGGATCGTAATCCTTGGTCGTTTTATGATCTGCGTCTTTGTCCGGCGGCTGATCGGCTATTGTTCCTATAACGGAAACAACGCTTTGCGCAAAACTCTCTTTCGTGGGGCGGGCTGCCGCGTTAGTGCTGCGTTGTTGCCTCTCTCTCGACGGTAAAGAACCAATCGTCGCCTTGCTTTTTTGCGACCACCTCGTCGGGGACGGTGCCCGGCCCCTGCAAAAAGACATTGGCTCCAAAATGGGTGTGCAGCGTCGACAGCTTTTCCATGCGGGGGCTGGTCAGTTCGGCGTAGAATTTGGAATAGTTTTCGGTCGCGCGCAGTTCGGAGATCTTTGCCCGGTGACACGCAACGGAATATTCATGCGCGGCGGCAATCTCGGGGTCTGCCATCAGCTTGGCGATTTCTTCTTTCATCCGAGGCAAACGGCGCTGGATCGAAAGCTCTTCTTCGGCATTGTTGTTCATGCGGAACCAATAGGCGAGCCCCTGATCCCGGTCGACGTGATTCACGCGGCCCCGGTCCCTTTTGACCAGAAAGCTTTCGGCAGAGCGCACGGCATAATGGTTCAACTGGACCAGATCGTAGCCATAGGTGTCAGTCGTCGACCGCCATCCGTTGCGGTACATCTCGGGGGGCAGCGGCTGGCCCGAGCCGTTCACCCAGTTGATCTTTTCCCACAGTTGCTGGTTCAGCCCCTTGGGCCGGTGAACACCCAGCTTCTTGAAGAGACCGATGGTCTGGAACAGTGTCTTGAACCCCCACGCCTGATGCGGTTTGCGGGCAAGCTCCGGCGCGCAGAGTTTGAACTGTTCGGTGATGGGGGCGTCAGTATATTCATGCAAATGCCCGTTGCCGAACAGCCGCCACGTCATCGAGATCATGTTCGCATCGGGCACGGCGGCGAACAACGCATCAAGCGTGCCGTCGCCCACCTTGATGTTCACATATTCGTCCACATCGATGCAGGTGACCCATTTTGCGCCGGTGATCATGTCTTCGGCCTCAGCCGATTGCAGGGCGGCATGCTGCGGCTTCAGATCCATCTCGCGGAACTTGTTGTCCCGGTGCTGAACATAGCCCTTGGCCTGCAACAGATCCAGCATCGTGTCGGTGCCGTCGGTGCAGTCGTTGGTATAGACCAGAATGTTGTCGAAGCCGATGGCGCGGTGATAGGCCAGCCATTCCAGAATGAACGGCCCTTCGTTCTTCATCGTGGTTACAATCGCGCAGAGGCCCCGCCCCTTTGCGACCTTGTCGAGCTTGGCTTCAGGCATGCGCACGGGGTCGTGGTCGAACACCGATCTGGCCTGCTCAATCAGGGGTGCGTGTTCCATCAGCGATGTCTTGGGCACGATCTTGGACACCGCGCGGGTCGGATGGCGCAGCGACATATGGCGATAGAATGGCACCGTGATGTCGGGGTCCGGGTCGGCATTGCCCAGCCGGATCAGACGCCAGACCGCGCTGTCAGGGGCCAATGCGGGGGCTACACACCAGCGTTTTCGGCTTTTGCCGCTGTCGAACTGGATGCAGATGTGATCGGCAAAGCGCACAGGCTCGCCGTTGCGCACACGCCACGGATAGCAGAACTGCGCCAGCAGCATGACCACGCCGCCTTGCGCGCCGACTGCGGTGTCGAACACCGTCCTGTCGCCGCGCACCAGCAGGTCGTAAACGTCGATATTGGCGACGGCACGGGCCTTGTGCAAGAAACGCTCGCGCATGACTTCGTAGATGCCAAGCGCGCCAAGCGGTGCGCGCCACGGATCAGCGGCTGGCACCTTCATGCGGTCCTTGCCGGGGGCACCCGGAACGCTGAAAGGATGCGCTTCGGGTGGTTGGTCGGGCAGACCGAGGGGCAGGGGGCTGGTCAATACGACGATCTCGCAGGTCAGATCGCGCGCATCGAGCCCGTCTTCAAGTTCGCGCAGGAAATCTGCGTTTTCGCCTGGTTTCGCGCGGTCCAGCAGCAGCACGCCTTCCAGCTCTTCGCGGTCGATGTGGTAGGCCAGCCAGTCCAGCACCGTCGCTGCCGTCTCGCCATTGCGCACGGAGGCAAAGCAATTCATCCCGTCGAAAAGATCAAGCTCGGCCGCGTTCGGATCGACCGTCAGGGTTTGGCCCGCCACGGTGAAGACCAAGGGCGCATCGCCGTTCAACGCGTAGGTCAGGATCGCGCGGTCCGCGATGCTTTTCTCGACGGTCAGGGTGGCGTGGGGCGGCGGGACGACGTGCTTGGCGCTGATACCTTCGTCAAAGTACAGCGTGAGCGTGCGCTGTGCGTCCGACCCTGCGATGACCGCATCCAGCAGACAGACAGGTCCGGCCCTCTGTCCGTTAAGCTGTCGGAGGTGGATCTGGCCCATCAGCGCGTCCCCGCGCCGTGCGAAAGCGAACGAAAAGGGTTTCCGGACATGCGTCGATACATTTTGCAACCTCGGATCGCGACCCCGTTCTGATCGTGGGGCTTGTTGAAAGAAAGGCTAAAAGAAACGCGGTGCGAACTCAAGCGTGGACGGGTGCGGGGGTTGTCGGGGGTGGCCGTGTCAAATTTGGGGCACCTTTGGTTCAATGCTATGGTCAAGACCGATTGCGCTTGGCCGATCCGCGCCCTAATGTTCGGTAGTCGAACACTTCTGCGTGCTCATGACCTTGGGAGGGGACACATGCCGCTAGCGCCTATGGACGAGACGATCAGCATCGCTGATCTGACCCGCGATCCCTATCCGATCTATGCCCGCCTGCGCGCGCAAAGCCCTGTGCTGCGGGTGAAATCGGTGGGCCGCACCTTGCTGACCAAAGCGGTGGATACCCGCGCGGTCAAGGACAATCCGGCCCTTTTCAGCTCGAACGATCCCGGCACCCCGATGGAAAAAGCATTCGAGGCGCACACCCTGATGCGCAAGGATGGTGACGCGCATATGCGTGAACGTACCGCGATGATGCCTACGTTTTCCGCGCGCAATATCAAGTCGATCTGGGCACCGTCCTATGAAAAGCACGCCAGCGCCTATCTCGACCGCCTGCCACGGGACGAGGTGATTGATCTGTTTCCCATGCTCGCCGGGCCGCTCGCGGCGCGTATTCTGGCCGAGATTCTGGGCTTGCCCGACGCGTCCGATGCGGACATGCAGCATTGGTCGCAGGCGCTGATTGACGGGGCGGGCAACTTTGGCTGGGCGGATGAACCTTTCGCGCGTGTCGCCAAGGCGAATGTTGCGATGAACGCTGAAATGGCCCGCAGGGTGCCGATCCTGAAGGCGAACCCCGACCAGTCGGCGCTGTCGGTCATGGTCAATGCCGATGACCCGATCGAGATGAGCCAGATCATATCGAACATCAAGATTGCCATTGGCGGCGGTATCAACGAGCCCCGCGATGCCCTGCTGACGATCCTGTACGGGCTGCTGACCAACCCCGACCAGCTGGAGGAGGTCAAGGCGACCGCCAACTGGAGCGCCGCGTTCGAGGAAGGCGTGCGGTGGGTCGCCCCCATTCAGGTCAGCTCGCGCAGGGCGACGGAGGACACTGAAATCCGGGGTCTGACCATTCCCAAGGGCGATGTGGTGATGACGGTGCAGGCCTCCGCCAACCACGACGAGGACGTTTTCGAGGACGGGCATCTTTACAACGTCTTCCGCAAATCCGCACCACATCAGTCCTTTGGCAGCGGGCCGCATCACTGCATGGGCACGCATATCTCGCGACACACGGTGGGCAAGATCATGCTGCCGATGATCTTCGAGCGTTCTCCGAACATGGAACTGGTCGATCCTGCCAGCGTCATCTGGTCCGGCTTCGGCTTTCGGGGACCGTTGAACCTGCCCGTGCGTCTGAACTGACGCAAGCGGGCAGGGTCTATCAGACGGTCACGGACCGCAGGCCAAGGATCTCGCGCGCCTGTTGCCATGTGGCGACGGGGCGTTCGTATTTCTCGCACAGATCCGCTGCACGCTTGATCAGCGCCGCATTCGACGGGGCCAGCGTGTTGCGGTCAAGGCGCACGTTATCTTCCAGCCCTGCACGGGTATGGCCCCCCGCCGCAATCGCCCATTCATTCACGACGATCTGGTTCGGGCCGATGCCTGCGGCACACCACGCGGCGTGCGGCGCGCGGGCCTTGAGCTGTTCGACATAGAAATCGAACACCACCTTGTCTGCGGGCATCGCGTTCTTCACCCCCATCACGAACTGCACATACAGCCGCCCGAAAAGCTTGCCGTCCTTGTGGTGCTGGATCGCTTGCAGGATATGGCTCAGATCGAAGGCCTCAACCTCCGGCATGATCTCGTGATCGCGCATTTCCGAGGCAAGCCAATCGACCAGATCCGGCGGATTCTCATAGACGCGGGTCGGAAAGTTGTTCGACCCCACCGACAGCGACGCCATGTCGGGGCGCAGCGACAGCATCCCGCCACGCGCCTTGCCGGCACCGGACCGACCACCGGTCGAGAACTGGATGATCATACCGGGGCAGTGCTTCTCAAGGCCCTCTTTAAGGGCCGCAAACTTGTCGGGGTCTGAGGAGGGCGTTTCATCGTCATTGCGCACATGCGCGTGACAGATGCTGGCACCGGCCTCGAACGCTTCGTGCGAGCTTTCGATCTGTTCGGTGATCGAAATCGGCACGGCAGGGTTGGCGGCTTTGGTGGGAACGCTGCCGGTGATGGCAACGCAAAGGATACAAGGATCAGACATCTAGGAACACCGTTTCTTTCTCTCCCTGAAGGTAAATATCGAACCGATAGACGCCGTCGGCCTCTTGCGCCGCGATCAGGGTCGGGACGCGGTTCTGATGCTCAAGCCGGACCAGCAGCGGATCGGCGCTGTTGTCAGCATCGGGGAAATACATGCGGGTGTTCAAGCCGATATTAATCCCCCGCGCCACGATCCAGAAGTTGATATGCGGTGCCATCATCCGGCCATCGGGGAAGGGTACCGCACCGGGGCGGATCGTGTCGAAAACCCATTCTCCGGTCTCGTAATCGCCCGCCTTGCGGCCCCAGCCGGTAAAGTTCGGATCAGCCGGCCCGCGGGGATCATTGCCGGGATAGATGCCATCTTCATCGGCCTGCCAGATCTCGACCATCGCGTCTTTCAGGGGCGTGCCGGTGCCGTCAAAGACCGTGCCCCTGATCGTGATCCGGTCGCCCTTGGTGTCGGCATTGACCATCGTATCGCCCAGATCATGCGGGAAAACGCCGGTGATGTCGCAAAAGTTCGGGACGCAACCGATATGGACATAGGGCCCCGCGGTCTGCGACGGGCTTTCCTTCAGGTGGTTCAGCGGTTGCATCAGTTCCCCTCCTTGCGGTTTTCGAAATGGGTCGATCTGCGTCCGCGCAGCACCATGTCGAACTTGTAGGCGCGGGCGTCCATCGGAATGGTGTTCTCCATATCCAAGGGCGCGATCAACTGCTCGATCGCT
>JAGXHB010000269.1 GCA_024636425.1 Roseobacter sp. | reverse complement strand
TCATGGGCGTGGCCGCCTATGTCGCGTTGGGCGGGCCGCTGTCGACCCTGCGGCTTGCCGTCTTTCCAATTTCCGATGCCGGTCCCGTTCCGCAAAGCCTTGCCGTGCTGCTGGCCCCCGCCCTTGGGGCGAGCGTGAGCGCGACCGGCATCGCCATCGGGTGCATCATCCTTGTCGTCACCCTGCTTCACAAGGGTTTGCGCGCCAATCCTTGGTCGATATTCTGGGGTGCTGTCGTCGGCGTCGCCATCTGTTCCGGCTGGGCCTTCACGCAGTGGATCACCTCGAACGGGTTCGACCGCACGCTTGTCTTGTCGCACACGTTTACAGCCCCCGTGGGGGAAACACTGCTTTACGTCATGACCTCGTCGGGGAACTCTGTCAGCTTTGGCACGGGGTCGGTTCTGGGCGTCGTGCTTGGGGCTTTTCTGGGATGCCTGATCAAGGGGCATATGCGGTGGGAAGCCTGCGAAGATCCTCGCGAATTGCGCCGCCAACTGGGCGGAGCCGTTCTCATGGGATTTGGCGCGGTGATCGCGATCGGGTGCAGTGTCGGACAGGGGCTGTCGGCGTTTTCGGTGCTGGCCTACGGCGCGCCGATTACCCTGGCCTCGATCGTTGCAGGCGCGGCCATCGGGCTGCGGCAGTTGATCGTCGGCTTTCGCGGTATCGCCTGAACAGTCCGCCGTGCTGCTTCAAGACTGCTCGAGAAACGCCAGCAACCGTGCCTCGGCCGCAAAAAGCCCCGTCTTGCGCCCCGCGTCCAGATCAATGGGATCACCGCCGGCCAGATCAATCACACGCGGATGGATGTAGCTGTTGCGCGCAACAGTCGGTGTGTTGCTCAACTGCTCTGCTGCGGCTTCGGCCATCGCCTTGATGCTTGCATCGCCCTTCTCGGCCACCTCGAACGCGGCGACGGTGCCGGCCCATGTGCGAAAAGTCTTGGCGGTGACATGCGCGTCCCCCGCCGCGTGAGCGATGTAGGTGTTGAGCGCTGCCGAATTCAGCTCGTGGACATCGCCGTCGTCATCCACCCAAGACAGCAGCCGCGCGCCGGGCAGATCATTGATCTTGCCCAAGGTCTTGGCAAGGGTGCGGTCGTTGATCTGGCGGCGGACCTTTTTGCCCCCCTTGGAGGTGAAACGCAGGCTGATCTTGTTGCCATCCAGCTTCACATGCCGGTTTCTGAGCGTGATGGTCCCGTAGCTGCCGTTTTCGCGGCTGTAATCGGCATTGCCCACCCGCAAGGACGCGCGGTCAATCAGTGTCACCGCGCTGGCAAGCGCAAAGGCGCGAACCCCTGCGTCCTGATCCAGATCGCGCTTCACGAAGCGGCGCAGCCTTGGCAGCATATGGCCGAAATCGACAAGACTGTTGAATTTGGTTTCCGACTGCGCCTCTGACCACTGCTCGTGATAGCGGTATTGTTTGCGTGCCCGCGCATCCCGGCCCGTGGCTTGGAGATGCCCGTTTTCCAGCGGCGACATCCAGACATCCTCATAGGCAGGCGGCACCGCCATCGCCTCAAGCCGCTTCCGCTCGGCACCGCGGTCGATCATCGTGCCGTCGGCCGCCCTGTAGGTGAACCCGCGCCCATGCCGCTTGCGGGATATGCCGGGCTGGTCGTCACCATAATAAATAAGGTTGAGGGGTTTCATCGCTCAGGCCTTGTCCACTTCCGACGCAAGCTTGAGCACCTCGTCACCGTCCTCCTGTTCGATCAGGATCGCTGGATCCTCCTCGGACCCCTTGCGCGTTACCTCGCTGCCCTTCAGGGTCCGCGTCACCTTCTTGGTAAAGCTGTCCTTGACGGTTCCGCTGGCAGTCCCCTGCCCCCAGTCCCATTTGACGCTGTCACCCTTGGAAACCTTTGCCATGTCGAAACCCTCTCGCTGTTGAAAGGGTAACCGCATCAAGGCCGTGGCGGTTCCTTGAAATCAGACGCGCCAGCGCAGAACACGCGCTTCGATGGATCCGATGACAGCACTGACAAGAACCCCCAGCACCGACAGGATGACCACACCCGCGAACAGGCGTTCCAGATCATAAAGGCTGCCAGCCTCCAGAATATAGGCCCCGATCCCATATTCAGCGCCCAGCATTTCAGCGGCAACCAGCAGGATGATCGCAATCGCCAGCGAGATGCGCAGCCCCGACAGGATCCCCGGCATGGCTCCGGGCAACACGATCTTGCGCACGATCGACCACCAGCGCAGGCCAAAGCTTTGGCCCATGCGGATCAGGTTTCGGTCCACATTGTCGACGGCGGCATAGGTCGCGACCACCGTCGGGGTAAAGGTACCAAAGGCGATGAGGGCGTATTTGCTGGCCTCGTCAATGCCGAACCAGATCACGAACAACGGCAACAGCGCGATTTTGGGGATCGGGAAAAGTGCCGCCACCAACGGCACCAGTCCGGCGCGCACATAGCTGAAAAGCCCGATCATCACGCCAATTGCAATCCCGAGACTGGCCCCTATCGTCGCCCCCACGGCCAACCGGCTAAGCGACGGTGCCAGATGCTTGAACAGCAATCCCGACTGCCACAGCTCGACAAATGTCATCAGCACATCCGACGGGCGCGGCAACGTCAGATTCGAGATGACGCCGGTGCGCGTGCCCCATTCCGCCAGCAGGATCAGCAAAACGAACACCAGTATCCCCATGCCGCGCTGCCGCTTGGGCGCGAAGCCGCCGCCGCGAAATTCGACGGGTTTCAGAAGGTCAGACATGGACAAGCTCCGCATCGGCTGCCGCCGCTTCTTCGCGCATCAGCCCCCATAGATGTTGCTGCTGCTTCTCAAGCTCGGCATCGCCATAGGCGCGCTCGGCCAGCGGGGTCGCAAGGTCCACCACCTCGCGGATCTGACCGGGCCGACGCGACAGCACGACGATCTTGTGCCCAAGACGCACGGCTTCGGCAAGGTTATGGGTGACGTAGACGGCGGTGAAGGGCTGGCGGGTCCAAAAGCTGATCAGGTCATCCATCAGCAATTCGCGCGTCTGGCTGTCAAGCGCGCTTAGCGGCTCGTCCATCAGCATCACCGCAGGGTTCACCGCCAGCGCGCGCGCAATCGCCACGCGCTGTTTCATACCGCCCGAAAGCTGCTTGGGCAGCGCCGCGGCAAATTCGGTCAGCTTGGTGCGGGCCAGCACATCGTCGATGATCCGCTTGCGGGCAGCGGCCTCCAGCGCATGATCCTCAAGCACCAGCCCCACATTACCCGCCACGCTGCGCCACGGCAGCAGTGCAAAGTCCTGAAAGATATAGGTCAGCGGGTTCAGACATCCCTTTGGCGGGCTGCCAACCTGCAGCACGCGACCGGTGGTGGGTTGCTCAAGCCCGCCAAGCATCCGCAACAGCGTGGACTTGCCACAGCCGGAAGGGCCCACGATGCACACGATCTGGCCAGACGGTATATCAAGCGTTATGTCGCGCAGCACTTCGGTGTCGCCATAATGATGGCTGACGTGATCTAGCCTCAGGTCCATTGGAGTATCTTTCCGAAATAAAACAGGGCCGAACAGCAGGTGCCCGGCCCTTTCGATCGTTGATGGATTACGCGCCCAGCGTCTTGACGAACGACGTATCGACAAGCGCGTCCAGCGGGATAGAAGCATCGACCAGCCCTTCGGATTGGAACCACTCAAGCTGATCGCGTACGGATGCGACGTTCAACGCCGCCCCTTCGTTCAGGCGCATGGTCCCCTGGACGATACCCGGGGTCGCTTCTTCGAGGGATTTGTCCGCATAGACATAGTTGTGCAGCAGTTCGACCATCCCGGCCTCGCCATCGGCGCCGCCCGTCTTTTCGATCATCGCAGCGTTGTAGTCTGCGGCCCCCTTGGCATAGGCGGCCAGATAGTCCTGCGTCTGCTGCTGCTCGTCGGTTGCGTTCTTGGTCGATGTAAACACCGTCGTCACCTGATAGTCAGGCAGGTAGTCAGAGACATTGCCGATCACATGCACCGCGCCGGATGCAGCCAGCGGCTTGGCGATATGTGGCACGATGGACCACGCGTCGATCTGGCTGGTTTTCAGCGCGCCGATGATGGCACCGACCTTTTGCAGCGGCTTGAACGACAGCGAAATGCCCTCGGCCTGCGCCATTCTAGCCCCCATGTAGTGGAAGGACGAGCCTGCCGTGGTCATCCCAAAGCTCTTCCCGTCAAGCATGCCCGGAGCGGTGACGCCCGCCTGAAATGCAGCGTCGGACGCAAGGAATTTCTGCCCGTCAATGCCCGGCTCTTCGGACAGCGCGCCGCCGATGACCTTGATCGCACCCTTGTCCGCCAGTGACACAAGACCGCCCGAGATCGCGGTGACGGCGTAATCGACATCGCCGCTGGCAATCGCCACGGCCATGGGCTGTGCGGCCTGAAAGAACTTCAGTTCTACATCCATGCCCGCTTGCTTGAAATAGTCGCGCTGGTAGGCGACGAAAGTGCCCGCGTGGCTGGTAAAGCGCAAAGCGCCAAGCGTGATTTTCCTGCCTTGGGCAATCGCTGGTGTGGCAAGTCCGACAGCCGCAGCAGCACCCATCGTGGCCAATGCCTGACGGCGGTTGAAATTGGTCATTCGATCCTCCCTGAAAGATGTCAGGACAATGGTTCGCTTCGCAACGGGGTGTCAAGCGTTGCCCCGACAAGCCTCTGGTGTTTTGCGCCGACCAGCGCGATGTTATTCTGTCCGCAGCACAGCGCGAAAAACCTGCGGCAGACCGTATGGCGCAGTGGAGAATGACCTCGGAACCGCACCGCCCTTTTTTTACCAAACCCTTCGACCGCAACCCGGCAAAGACAAGCTCTCACACCCTGTTTCCAAATGGTTTAAAATCCTCGCCGAAGGCTCCGGCGATTGCCACATGCGGAACCAGTGGTTATATCGCCTGCAACCCCGCAAAAAAGGTCCGCACCCCATGACATTCGACCGCTCGATCAAGATCGCCCCGTCCATCCTCGCCGCTGATTTCGCCAATTTCGGTGCGGAATGCGAAGCGATCGAGGCACAAGGGGCCGATTGGGTCCATGTCGATGTGATGGACGGGCATTTCGTGCCAAACATCAGCTTCGGTCCTGCGACATGCGCCGCGATCCGTCCGCATATCAAAGGCGTGATGGACGTGCATCTGATGATCTCTCCCGTCGATCCCTATATCGACGCGTTTGCGTCAGCGGGTGCGGATGTCATCACCGCCCATGTCGAAGCAGGACCGCATATTCACCGCACCTTGCAGGCGATCCGCGCGGCCGGTGCCAAAGCGGGTGTGGCGCTCAACCCCGGCACACCGGCCGAAGCGGTTGCCCATCTGCTCGACCTTACGGATCTGGTGTGCGTGATGACGGTCAACCCCGGCTTTGGCGGTCAGAAGTTCATCGACATGACCGACAAGATCAGAACCCTGCGCGCCATGATCGGGGACAGGCCTGTGCATATCGAAATTGACGGGGGCGTCGATGTGAAGACCGCGCCCAGCGTGGCGCAGGCGGGGGCCGATGTGCTGGTTGCAGGCTCTGCCGTGTTCCGCGGCGGGTCGGTCAGCGACCCTGCCCCTTACGGCGACAACATCCGCGCGATCCGGGAAGCGGCGGCAGGCGTCTACGTCTGAACGCCTGCCAACCGTCTCAGGGCAGTTGGTGCTTGAACGTCTCGACCAGCTTATGCTTGAGGATCTTGCCGGTGGGGGCGGCGGGCAATTCGGTCGCGAGGATGAAATGCTTCGGGCGCTTGTAGCCGGTGAGCCGTTCCTTCACGAAGCTGCGCAGGTCTTCGACATCCAGATCGTCGCCTTCCGCGATCTGCACAAAGGCCAGCACCTCTTCGTCGCCATCCTTGCGGCGACCGACCACGGCGGCCTGAATGACCTGCGGGTGATCGTTGATCGCCGCTTCAACCTCAGGCGGATAAACGTTAAAGCCCCCGTGGATGATCAGCTCCTTTGACCGGCCAAGGATGTGCAGCAGGCCATGTCCGTCGATCTTGCCCAGATCGCCCGTGCGCAGCCAGCCGTCCGCATCCAGCACCTTGGCGGTTTCAGCCGGGTTCTTGTAGTAGCCCTTCATGATATGGGGCCCACGCGACAGCACCTCGCCCATGCCGTCCGCGCCACCTTCGACAGTATCGTCGATCTTGAGTTCGACACCGGGCAGCGGTGGCCCGACGGAAACGTCAGGGGATCCGATGGGGTTTGTGGTGGCGGAGGTGCCGGCGGTGGTTTCCGTCATGCCATAGCCGTTCTGGATCGCCACGCCATAGAACCCTTCGGCCTTGCGCTTCCACGCCGGATCGAGGGGGGCTGCACCCGAGGACACATAACGCAGCGTATCGGAGTTCAGCTTCGCGAGCCCCTTCTCTTTGGTGTATTGCATCAAAATGGCATGCATCTGTGGTACGGCGGACAGGAAATTCACCCCTGACGTCAGCGCGTTATAAAGCTTCTCCGCCGAGAACCGCGCTTCCAGCCGGACTTCGGCACCGATATAAACCGATGCCGTCATGACCGAGCAGAGGCCAAAGACATGCGTCAGCGGCAGCACACCATAGACGACATCACCGGGGGTCATGCCGCGCAGATTGGCCGATGTCATGCCGCCAAAGCGCACGTTGGCGTGGGTCAGCATCACGCCCTTGGGGTCGCCCGTGGTGCCTGTCGTATAAAGGAGGACCGCCACGTCCGACAGATCATCATCAGGGTTGCTCGCCAGCGGGCGGGCCATGTGCAGCGTGCCATACGCACCGGACACTTCGGTCGCGTTCAGGGTCTGGCCGTGTTTGACTGCGTCGGGCGAGGCCTCTGACGTGGCAAGCACGACAGCGGGCGTGGCGTGGTCGATGATGCGCGTGATCTCGGCTTCGGACTGACGGGCATTGACCGGGATGATGACCGCGCCGGCCTTCCATGTGCCGAACACGGTGGCGACGGCTGCGGCGCAGTTTTCCGACAGCAACAACACCCGGTCGTTGGGTTGAACGCCGTTTTCTTTCAGCAGCGCCGCAATCTCGTCGCTTGCCTTGTCGAAGTCGTTATATGTCCAGTTGGCCCCGACGCTGTCGCTTAGCGCGCGGGCATCGCCACGGGCCTCTACCTGCCGGGCAAGATATTCCTCTGCACGTGCCATCATTTTTCTGCCTCCCCCGCAGGTGTCTTTGTCCTGCGCGCCCATCAAACCGGGTCTGCGCAGCGTCATGAGTGAGGCGACCCTTCAGCCGCCGTAATTCGGTTTGCGCTTTTCCAGAAACGCGGCAATGCCCTCTGCGGCCTCGTCTGCGCCTGAGGCATGGGCCATCGCGTTGCGTTCGGCGTCAAGCTGTTCGGCCTCGGTCACGTCGTACCCTTGAGCGACAAGATTGCGAATGACCGATTGCGCGTTGCGCGGCCCTGCGGCCAGCCGGTCCACCAGCGCCATAGCACCTGCGAACGCTTCCCCCGGTTCCGCCAGCGCATTTACGACGCCCAGATCGTGCATCCGGTCAACGGTGACGGGTTGCGCCAGCAAGCACATCTCCATCGCCAACTGACGCGGCAGGCTGCGGGCCAAATGTGCGGTCAGCCCACCATCGGGCACCAGCCCGGCCTTGACATAGGCGGCAGTGAATTTGGCCCCATTGGCCGCAACGATCAGATCGCAAGCCAGCGCAAAGGACAGGCCCGCCCCCGCAGCGCCACCTTCGACGGCAGCAATGACCGGCACCGCAGACCCGCGGATCGCGCGGATCACGTCGTGCAATTCGTCGATCTTGGTGCGGCGCGTGTCCTCGTCCAGATCGCGGCGGGCGATCAGCACATTCAGATCGCCGCCCGCGCAAAAGAAATCCCCCTCGGAGGTCAGGATCACAGCCCGCACGCGCGGCTCTGATGCCATTTCAATCGCCTCACGGATGCAGGCGTAAAGCTCGGGCGACAGCGCGCCGCGCTTATGCGC
>JAGXHB010000268.1 GCA_024636425.1 Roseobacter sp. | reverse complement strand
AGCATAAGGATCAGCCGCGAGAGAACCCCGGCGATTCCCGTTCCTGTATGCCCGCGCCAGCGTGTCATCCTTGCGCCGCCCAGACATAGAGGGCGTAGCCCGCCAGCATCACGAGCCCGACACCACGTCCGATCACTGAACGGGTCAGCAGAAGCCCGGTCAGAACCAGCGAGACGGCAATCATCACCGGAAGGTCAAAGGTCAGGAACCGCGACGCGACCGGGATCGGCGTGATCAGCGCCGTCACCCCAAGAATGCCCAGAACGTTAAAGATGTTCGATCCGATGATATTGCCGATGGCAATTTCGGACTGGCGGCGGAAGGCCGCAATCAGCGATGTGGCCAGCTCCGGCAGAGAGGTTCCTATGGCGACGATGGTCAGGCCGATGAACGCCTCCGATATGCCATAGCCGCGCGCGATCGATACTGCGCCGTCTACCAGAAACCGCGCGCCGACCATCAAGGCGACAAGTCCGCCGATGACCCAGAGCACCGACACAAGCATCGATGCTGGCGGTTTCAGACTCTCGTCCTCTGCTTCTGCCTCACCGGGCTTCAGATAGGCCCAGACAAGATAGGCCACCAAGCCGCCGAACAGAACCAGCCCGGACAGGCGCGTCATCTGGCCCAAGGCGAAAATCGGGATCAGCATCAGTGCCGCTGCCATCATGACCGCCGTGTCACGCCGCAGGGTAGCGCCCATGACCTTGATCGGCCAGACCAGCGCCGAAAGGCCAACGATCAGCAGGATGTTGGCGATGTTGGACCCGACGATGTTGCCCAATGCAATATCAGGCACGCCGCGCCAGGCTGCGTCGACCGAAACCAGAAGTTCAGGCGTAGATGTGCCGAAGCCCACCACGGTCAGGCCGATCAGAAGCGGTGGGATCGCCATGCGTCGGGCGATGCCAACGCTGCCCCGCACAAGCGCCTCGCCTCCGAAGAACAGACCGATCAGTCCGATAAACAGGTAGAGATAGTCCAAATCGGTGCCCCCAGGGGGCAATTGATCTGCCCTTCACGATGAGTTGTGAATGAAGCCGGGCGCTTGCAAGGGAAGCGTAAAGATAATTCACGAACGGACTTAGCGCACAAATAATCTTCGCGGCGATCCTTGAACAAAAGCTGTGGAAACATGACTTTCAGTCCAAGGCCTCAAGGTGCGAGAACATTACCCGTTCTCGCCAAAACAAGAACCCGCGCAAAAACGAAGGAGATGGTGGATCACCGTCATGATCTCATCATCGAATCCCTCGTCAAAAGGCGACGACACCGACGTGCCGAAAGGCAATGCATACTTTGCGGACCGACGGGCCAAGGTCGACGGGTTCGTCGAACACCACTTTATCTCGCCCGGTACCTTGCGCCTTCATAGCGCCGCGTTGGGCTGGGATTTCCTGCGCGCGCCGATCAACGTGATACTGTCTCCGGTCCTTGTCCTGACCCGGATCGCCGCCATTGCGTGTCGGCGGATCAGATTACGTGGGATTGCCAACTGGCTTGCAGGGCGGCGCATCCTGCTGCCCACAGCGGTTTCGCGTCGGGTAGAGGCTCTGATTGCGACTGACCTTCTGGACCTGCCTCTGCCGCAGGGAGCAGCGGCTCGTGACCCGGGTGCGCTGTGCCGCGCCGTTCTTGCAGCCCCCCAGTTTCGCGAGTTGATCCGCAAGCGCGCAGACGCGGCAGAGGCGCAGATTCTCGGTCAGAAGATTGCGGATGCGCTTGGTGACTACGCGGGGACACGGTCGGCGGTGGCAGAGATGACCACGGGCCTGGTCACGCTGGCCGTGGGCGCGTTTGTGTTCCAGGCTCTGACCCCTGGTATGATCTCGATGGCACCCGGCGTTGCGGACGCCGTGGCACGTACCACGGCAATTGCAGACTTTCCGATGGGCCAGACCATCGGAGGCCAATGGTACGGCATGTTCCCTGCAGGCGCATCACCCCTGCTTGTCGCTGCAAGTGTGGCGATCCTGGTCATGATCGGGTCGGTCTTTGCCGCGTTTGCAGGCGTGTTGGCCGATCCGGTCCAGAGCCGTCTTGGCATTCACCGCCGTCGTCTTTTGCGCCTCATCGACACCCTTGAGGTGGAGCTTTGCGGACCCGGCGACAAGCCCTTTGCAGTACGCGAACACTATTACGCCCGGCTGTTGGACCTTTGGGATGTCATCGGCAGCGCATTTCGGCTCTTTCGGAATTAACGCGCTGCTTGATGGTCTCGCATCGTGGTATTTAACACAAAACCTGTGAAATGGAGTCCGGACCTGTCCGGAAAAATTAGAGAAAATGGTCTTAGAAATTGCAGTCGTCATTCTGCTCACGTTAATCAATGGCGTGCTGGCGATGTCCGAACTTGCCATCGTGTCTGCCCGGCCCGCCCGATTGAAACTGATGGTCGAGAAGGGCAGCAGGGGTGCCGCGATGGCCATCACGCTTGCCAAGGACCCCGGCAGGTTCCTGTCCAGTGTTCAGATCGGGATCACGCTGGTGGGGGTGCTGGCAGGCGCTTTCTCCGGTGCGACACTTGGTGCGCGTTTGTCCGCATCGTTGATTGAGGCGGGTTTGGCGGCGAGATTTGCGCAACCTCTCGGTGTGGGGTCCGTGGTTGTGGCGATCACCTATCTGTCACTGATCGTGGGCGAACTTGTTCCCAAACAGATCGCCTTGCGTGCGCCGGAACAGGTCGCCGCCCGCATGGCCCCGATGATGGGGCTTATCGCGCGCGTCGCGGCACCGCTGATCTGGGTGCTTGATCGGTCCGGTAAGCTGGTACTGCGTCTGCTGGGTCAATCCGGCGCTCAGTCGCGCAAGGTGAGCGATGAGGAAGTGCGGCTGATCATCGCCGAGGCCGAAAGCACCGGGGCCATGAACCGCGCCGAAAGCGGGATGATCGCGGGCGTCATGCGCGTGGCCGACCGCACCGCGCGCGGCCTGATGACACCGCGCCACGAGGTTGAAACGCTCGACGCATCCAGCAGCAAGGCGCAGATCCTCAATCAGCTGCGCGGGATGAGCCGGTCCAGACTGCCGGTGCAGGACGGGGATGCAGACGACATCATCGGTGTGTTGATGACGCGTGACATTCTGGTCCCCGCCCTGATGAGCGAGCCGTTCGATTTGCGTGCCCTGCTGCGCGAAGCGCCGGTCGTCCAGGGTGGACAAAGTGCGCTGGAGGTCATCGACCGGTTGCGGACGGCGCCCGCGCATATGGTGCTGGTCTATGACGAATATGGCCATTTCGAAGGTATCGTCACGCCGATGGACGTTCTGGAAGCCATAACCGGCGACTTCCCGGACAGCGAGACGGATGAGCCAAAAGTTGTGACCCGTGCCGACGGATCGTACCTTGTCGCAGGCTGGATGCCCGTGGACGAATTCGCCGATCTGCTGTCGCTGGAGCTTGATGAGGATCGCGATTACGAGACAGCCGCCGGATATGTCCTTGAGAAGGTCGGCAGGCTGCCAGAGGTCGCGGAACGACTTGATCTGCAGAACTGGTCGATCGAAGTCGTCGATCTGGATGGTCGCCGCATAGACAAGCTTCTGGTGACGCGCGTGGGCTAAAGGCCAAGGCGGCACCAAGCAAGCTGCCGTGCCACCAGACATTGAACCCAAACATAGCGATAATCGAAATGATGAGTCGGCGGTTAATCGCCTGCAACGCTGGGATTTGCCGATCCATGTGGCCGCAATAGAAATTCAAGATCAGATCGAGAAAATAGATTTTCTGATCAGGCATTGTTCGCCAATTCGCGGCACTCCACTTCGATCAGGCTGGGTCCAGGTTTGCTCCTGAAGCTGCGGCAGGTTGGGCGAATGAGCCTTTCGAGTACCCGTCAACCGTCCTTTTCGGAGCTTTGGCAACATGGACCTTCTTTTCGTCGATTTCCTTGGAAAACCTATCTGGAGCTGGATTGGTTTTCTTTTGCTCGTTCTGGCGCTTCTGATCTTCGACCTTGGCGTGTTGCAACGTAAATCCCACGAAATCGGGGTGCGCGAAAGCCTGATGCTGTCAGCCTTCTACATCAGCATCGGTGTGCTGTTTTCGTTCTGGGTCTGGTATTTTCTGGGCGAAGCGTCCGCACTTCAGTATCTGACCGGCTTTGTAGTCGAGAAAAGCCTTGCACTGGACAACATCTTTGTCATCGCGATGATATTCGGGTACTTCGGGGTGCCGCGCGCCTATCAGCATCGGGTCCTGGTCTATGGTATCATCGGTGTAGTCATCTTGCGCGGCATTATGATCGGCCTCGGGGCTGCCGTGGTCGTGCGGTTCGACTGGGTTCTGTTGATCTTTGCGGTGTTTCTGATCTTTACCGGCATCAAGATGCTGATGTCGGGTGGCGCCGAATATGATGTGGCGGCCAATCCCGTCCTTCGGTTCATGCGGGCCAAGTTCCGGGTGACCGATGACCTGCGTGGCGAGCGCTTCTTTGTCCGCGAACCGCACGCCAAAACCGGCAACGTGGCACTGTATGCGACGCCGCTTTTTCTGGCGCTTGTGATGGTCGAACTGGCCGATGTGATTTTCGCCGTCGACTCGATCCCTGCGATCTTTGCGATTACGCAGGATCCCTACATCATCTACACATCAAACATCTTTGCCATCCTCGGTCTTAGGGCGCTGTATTTTGCTTTGTCTGCCATGATCCATCGCTTTACCTACCTTCCGACGGCATTGTCGCTTGTTCTGATCTTCATAGGCGGCAAGGTCATTGCAGCCGAAGTTCTGGGGCTGGAAAAGGTGCCCGCGTCCATTTCGCTGGGGATCACGTTGACCATTCTGATTGGCGGCATCGTCGTGTCCTTGTGGCGCACCCGCGCAACGGTTGATGGCTCTTCTTCTGCCCGCAGTGTTCAGGTCAAAGCCGAATGAACTCTCTGTCCTCCGAACTGCCACTTGGCAAAGCCGCACCCGCAAAGAAGCTTTCTGATGTCTTGCGGGAACTCGATCAGGGCACGGGCGAGCGCATTTCGCTTGGCGATCTGATTACCGCGCTGGGGGAACGAAGTTTCGTGCCTCTGATGATCATATTTGCGCTGCCAAACGTGTTCTTCTTCGTGCCGGGATCGTCGGTCATAACGGGATTGCCGCTTATCTTCATCGCTTTTCAGCTGGTCCTTGGTCGGCCTGCGGTCTGGCTGCCCAAGGTTCTGAACGAGCGTTCCATAGAGCATGTCACGTTCACCCGGATTGTCATCAAGGCCGTTCCTTGGATCGAATGGGTGGAGCGCATGGCACGGCCGCGCTATTGGCCGTTTTCGCGCGTCGTGGCGGAAAGGATCGTCGGACTGACCAGTCTCGTGATGGCCATTTTCATGTTCCTCCCCATTCCTTTTGCCAATTCCCTGCCAGCCGTATCAGTGATCACACTGGCGCTCGGTTTGGGTGAACATGATGGGGTGTGGGTTGCTGGCGGCGTGGTTGCCAGTCTGGTATCAACCGCGATCGTCTTTGCCATCTTTGCGGCAGGCACTTTCGCAATGCTGAGCATTTTTTAAGGACCCAATTGATGCCATCTCAGAATGAAGCCCCCACAGCGCTGGAAGGTCACGGCGACGACACCCGCCGCCCCAAACGGGCCGCCGCTTTGACAATCGGCGCAGTTGGCATCGTTTATGGCGACATTGGCACAAGCCCGCTTTATGCGTTTCGCGAGGCGCTGCGGCCCGCCGCCGCAGATGGTTTGACCCAAGCTGAAATTCTTGGCGTCGTGTCCTTGCTGCTATGGGCGCTGATCCTGATCGTCACCCTGAAATACGTCCTGTTTCTTTTGCGCGCGGATAACCGTGGCGAAGGCGGAATCTTGTCACTCGTGGCACTCGTCCAAAGGAAACCAAAAAGATTTGGTGTGGCCTTCGGTCTGGGCGTGTCGGGTGCGGCCCTGTTTTTCGGGGATGCGATCATCACACCAGCGATATCCGTTCTTTCCGCTGTCGAGGGCCTGAAGCTCGTCACTCCCTTGTTCGAGCCTTATGTGATCCCAATTGCTATCGGCATTCTCGTATCGCTGTTCATGGTGCAAAGCCGTGGGACCGGCCCGCTTGCCCGGTGGTTCGGCCCGATCACAGCCATCTGGTTTCTGGTCATGGGGGCCGCAGGTGTTGCACAGATATTAGGAGATCCAAGTATCCTGTGGGCCTTTGATCCCCGTTTTGCGCTTTCCTTCATGATGGAGCACGGAAAAGTAGCATTTGTCGTCTTGGGGGCAGTATTCTTGGCCGTTACGGGCGCTGAGGCGCTTTATGCCGATCTCGGACACTTTGGCCGCAAACCCATACAGATTGCTTGGTTCGCACTCGTCTTTCCAGCGCTCGTGCTCAATTACTTGGGGCAAGGCGCGTTGGTTCTGCAGACGCCTTCAGCAGTGTCTGACCCGTTTTTTCTGATGGTGCCCTCTTGGGCGCTGCCAGGTCTGGTAATTCTAGCCACGATTGCGACAGTGATCGCAAGCCAGGCAGTCATTACGGGCGCGTTTTCAATGACCCGCCAAGCAATACAGCTTGGGCTGCTCCCCCGCCTTGTGATCCGTCACACCTCTACCACCGAGACGGGCCAGATTTTCCTGCCTGTCATCAACGCTCTGTTGCTCGTCGGTGTCGTCGTCCTCGTTCTGGAGTTCGAGACTTCTACGGCATTGGCTGCAGCATACGGAATCGCCGTAAGCGGCACGATGATCATCACGACGGCGCTCGCTTACCTCATGTTGCACCGTGTCTGGGACATGCCAAAGGTGTTCGCCATGGTGGTCCTTGCCCCCATCCCGTTGATCGAGGCCGCATTCCTTGCGGCCAATCTCGCGAAAGTGCCGGATGGGTTGTATGTCCCACTGCTGCTGGGTGCAACGCTGGTGGTCATGATGTGGACTTGGGCGCGGGGTACGCAGCAGCTGTTTGAGCAGTCGCGCAAGACTTCGGTGCCCTTGGTTGATTTCATTCCAATGATCGAAAAAAGCTCAGCACTCCGTGCTCCCGGAACAGCCGTCTTTCTGACCAGCGATGGTCCCGCCACGCCACCGGCGCTCTTGCACAACCTCAAACACAACCATGTCCTGCATGAGCATATCATTGTTTTGACCGTCGAGACACGGGATGTGCCGCGCGTGCCGGATAACGAGCGCGCAGTAATTGAAAGCCTCAGCGATCGGTTCGAACGGATCAGTCTGCGCTTCGGCTTCATGGAAACCCCGAACATCAACCGCGCGCTTGGGCATTGCCGCAAGCAGGGCCTGCAGTTCGAAGGCATGAAAACATCCTTTTTCCTTGGCCGCCGCAAGCTTGTCGCCAAAGCCGAGATTGGGATGCCGATCTGGCAAGATCATCTCTACATCTTTATGTTGCACTTGGCAGCCGATCCGTCCGACTTCTATCATCTGCCGCGTGACAGAGTTGTCGAATTGGGATCTCAGGTGGCTGTGTAGCGGTCTCGCCGTAACCGATACTCAAATTGCATGTCCATCGCATCAATTTAACGCGTTAATGCTTGGCATTGGCGATGAAGTATCCAGTGGAAGCAAAGGCAGCGCGTCGATTTTTGGAACAGGTCGCAGTGAACGATTAATCCGTAATCCGCGACGAACAGCCTTATTGCATGACCGGTTCGGCGAAATATGCTGCGTTCGCAAGAGAGCGATGCTGCATATGCGAGAAATTTCTGCGTGGGCATTAGCCGCGGCTGCGCAAGTCCGGTTTGTCCGCACTGCGGTCACTCAAGTTCAATGGCATGAGTGACCTCTCTGAAGCAGGTTCACCCTATCGCAGTCGTTTGTCAGCGACCGACCAGACCACCGATACGATCGACAGCGGAGCGCCGATGACGGGCTCAATGTCGGATGCTTGGACGTAGCCCATGGCGACCAGCGCGGTGCCAGCGAACGTCAGAACTTGGCGGATCAGCGCGAGGATTGCAGGTTTCAACATCAGGGTCTCCTGATTATATTTCATTGGCGGTTGAGAGGAATTCGCCCGGCTTCATCGTCGGCAAACGTTGCGGGCGGGGCGGAAAGGTTGCGGGCCAGCGCGCACCGAGCAGGCGGGACTTGGCGACCCGGGCGATGGTGACGGCGTCAGATTGATTGCCGCCCAACACGTAGAAATTCGTCTCGTCCTGTCCGATGACCATCCCGACCTTGCGCACTCACCGCTCCTACGCTCGGCGTTGCTGACGCTGCAGTACGCTTAGGAACATGGGGCTATCGGATTGGGCGCGACGCTGACGTCCTTTGCATTCGCCCCGTTCCTTGAACCGTTGCCCACAATCGCTGCCGCTGACGCCGCCTGCATTGGCATCACGGTGCTTGTGACAGGCGGGGTGTGGTGGGGGCTGTCGATCGCCGGCCTGATGTGGGCCACCCTTCGGCTCGATCCGGCACCGGTAGGTATTCTTCTGATGCTCGAAGTGATTTTTGGTGCTGGAACAGCCGCGATCTTTGCTGGTGAAACACGATCTCCCAGCGAGACGATCGGTGGTGGATTGGTTATTCTATGCGGGCTGCTTGAAGTCTGGCCGACAAAGGAGGATGCCGGACATCAGCCAGCGTCAAAGACCATGCCTTGGGCCGCGATGCACCTTGATCGCGGCCCATCGGGCAGGCTGTTGCGGCATCCGCGTCATTATCGGGGTGGTCTTGGTTTGCCGCGCCAATCAAGCGATTTTTGGTTCAGCGCCTTCAGATCAATCTGGCCTGCGATAATCTGTTCGCAAAGATGAACCGCAGCCGCCGCTTGTGTTCGACTGAGGTGCTTGTAAGCAGGCCGCGCGATGTAATCATACCAGACCCCTTCGCAGATCGTGTCCAGCACAATCCGCTGAAAACAATGGTTGTTCCTGACGGGCCAGTCCTGCTTTTCATCACGCGCGAGCCGGGGCATCACCGTTCGTGTCAAATACATGTAGCGCGCAACCGGATTGTCAGTTGGCGTTTGTGGGAAGTCGAAATCCTGCTGCATCTGATCTTTTCCCCGACAAGCTGTTTGTCCGATGCCGCGACCATAACCGGCGCCAAAGACTGGAACATACCCTATCCAATGGCAACCTAGGGTGCAGCCACCAGAATGTTTATTTGCAGTGACGCAATGATACCTTGACTTGACGCAGCACCGGCGCACCTCGGACAATATGAAACACCCTGTGCCTGACCCTGCAACGCTTGGTGAAATTATCGAGATGGCGTTAAGCGATCACGAAAGTTTCGCTGCGATTAAAAACCTGCACGGGCTTGGCCCTGACGCAGTGAAAACCCTGATGCGGCAGAACCTAAAAAGCGGCAGCTACTGCGCGTGGCGCAGGCGGGTTCGGGCATTCTCTGATCGGCGCGAGGTATATAAATGATGCCGGAACTGCACCCTTGGGCGGCTGATCTTACAGAATTGCACATGCAGGTCTGGACACGGCTTGCGGGTGGTGTGTGCGACCGTCGCGCCCCGACCCGTCATCCGACGCTTGCCACGGTCACGCCGGACGACAAGCCGCAGGCCAGAACAGTGGTTTTGCACGCGGCAGACAAAAGTATCGGGACACTGGACATTCACACTGATCTGCACTCATCCAAAGTGGCGGATTTGCGCACCACACCTTTTGCAGCACTGCACGTGTGGGACGCTGCTGCACGCCTCCAAATGCGGCTGGGGGCCACGGCCACTATCCTGACCGGACCCGATGTCGCGGCGCTGTGGGCGGGGGGGCCGGCTGCGTCGCGCCAGTCCTACGGCAGCCATCCCGCACCGGGGCAACCGCTCGCACAGGCGCTTGACTATGCAAAGCAGCCCGATCCCGCAAGTTTCGCCGTTCTTCGGCTGACGGTGCACTCAATTGATGCCTTGCATCTCGGGGCCGACCATCGCCGCGCGCGGTTTGATCGCGATACGTGCTGGGTCGGGACATGGCTTGCCCCCTGATCCAGCAGACGTAAGGCGCATCTGGTGCCAAGAACGGGCAGGTCAGACCGCCGCTGCGCGCAGCGCCGTCAGCGCTTCGGCATCAAGGGTCAGCCGCACGCCAAGGCTGCCGGATCCGGCCAGAACGGGCCGTTTGCGAAGGCAGATATCCAGCGCCTTGATCGCGGGGTAGGCGGTGCAGGCATGGCAAATGCGTGTCATCAGCCGCTCTTGCGTTTCATAATGGCACGCGCGCGCCAAGGCATCGATCTGGCGGATCACCGGATCATAGTCGAACACATGCGCCATGCCATCCTGCGCGATCAAAACGAGGTCCGGCGCGATGGTCAGGGTCAGGTCAAGCAGATGCGCCTCGGGGATCACGTCGCCAGTGCCATAGGTTCCGATCCGCGCCGCGATCTCGAGGTCCTTCAATTCGACTTGGCTAGATGCTGACAATTTCAGAACTCCGGTTTCAGGGCAATAAAGTCGCGTGGCCACCACGCGATGCGGGGCTTGGCGGGATGCATGTCAGGCGTCATCATCCACCGGTTCGTCATCAGCGGGGGCTTAGGTTAGTTTGACCAATTGCTGGGTCAAAAGTGCTTTGTAACGGCGCTGGCGCCGACGCGCCTTTGCGCCGGACGCGCGCCAGCCTTCGCGTTTGTCCTGAACAATCTCCTCAAGATCGGCGGCAACCGAAATTTTCTGTGCGTCGGAAGGTGAGGTGCGTTTTGCCATGAGCAGGTTGTAGCTGCCAAATGCGAGGCGGCAAGTGCCTGCCCTGAGGGGGTGACGGCGGCGGTCCCTCTTCGCGGTCCGGTCAAGCAGTAATCGTGACACCCGATTGACCTATCACGCAGGCGGTTACGGTCGGGGCTGCCACAAGCGCCGTCATCAACGGCACCACGTGCATCGCGCCCTTCACCAATGTCGCGTGCCGGGCGCACCCTTGATTTGACCGTCCAGATTGGGCGTGACCCAGCCGCCGTAAAAATCGCCCGGCTGTGGTATGACGCGCAAATCGCCGACCCATGCCTCATCCATCAGTCCAGCATAGAACGCGACATGGCCTGCAAGGGCAGCATAGCGGGCAGTAGGGTTATCATAGCACCATGCAGCGCGGGCAGCAGTCTTGCCTCCGGCAATCACATCGAAATAACGCGCGACGCCTTTCCATTCACAAAAGCTGTTGCCCTGAACCGCGCGCAAGGTGGCGTGGATATCTTCGGTCGGCAGGTAATAGCTTGGGGCGTGGTGGGTTTCCAGCACCCGCATGGCGCCCGTGGTTTCGGCCACCAGCACGCCGCCATGCCGGATGATGATATGCTGCGGCACAGGTTCCAACGCGGGCGGGCGGGGATAGGATTGAACATTTTCGGGCGGCAGATCCGTCATTGCGCAGCCTCCGTCATTGGTTTGCGCGCGATCCCCATGTAGAGGATCGCCGTGAGCGGCAGCGGCCCGAACGTCAGATCAAAGCGGCGGTTTATCCCGCGCGGGCCAAGGCCCGTGACAGCGCCCGGCACCAGTCCGGCACCCTGCATCGCGACGCGCAATTCGCGCGGCTTGATGAACATGGCGGGGTCATGCGTGCCGCGCGGCAACAGGCGCAAGACATCTTCGGCGATGGTGATCGTGGCCAGCCGCGCCAGCGGGTTGCGATTTATCGTGTCGAACAAGAACAGCCCGCCGGGGCGCAGGGTGCGGGCGACTTCGGACAAGACCTTGTTCAGGTCAGCGACATGTTCCAGCACATCGACGCAGACAACAGCGTCAAAACAGCCGTCATCGTAAGGCAGCGCCTCGCCTACGCCCACATCATAGCCGATGCGCAAACCTGTGGTGCGGGCATGGGCGCGGGCGGCGTCGATGGCATTGGCCGCCGGATCAATACCAGTGACATCTGCGCCGCGCGCCGCAATTGCCTCGGCCATGAACCCCCCTGCACAGCCAAGGTCCAGCACCGCTTTGCCCTGCCAGTCGATCTGGCGATCGAACCATTTGAGCCGCCCCGGCACAAGGTTTTTCAGCGTGCGCACCCAGCGGATATCGTCCGACCACCATTGGTCTGCCACGGTGTCATAGATTGTCAGGTCATTGCGCATCGGGTTGGTCCTTGGTTCTGGTCATGCGGGGCAGCATATAGGGCACGTCGCAGCGGTAGCCGTCGAAACGGGCGCCGTAGCGGGCGGCAAAGCGGCGCTCCTTGAGGCGCGGGGCCAGCAGGCAATAGGCGGTCAGGCTGACGGCCAGAACCAGCTGATCCGGTGTCCAGATCGGCGGCGTCCAGAGCGTCAGCGCAAAGGCCACATAGATCGGCTGGCGGATCAGGCGAAACAGGCCGCTGGTCGGCATATCGGGAAACACAGGGCGGATACGCGCCAAAAGCGACATCCAGCCCAGCGCGCCGGATTGTACCTCGGCCCCCGCATCAAAGCTGGCTTTCAGCAGGATAAGCCAGCTTGCAGCATAGGCGGTGGTCATGGCCCAGAACGTGGCACCTTCGGCCCGCCACCATACCACGCCCGACGGTGTCCAGAGCGCAAACAATGCCAGCAATTGCGCCGAGGCGATAATCGCATAGGTCGTGGTGGCCAGCGTCTGCCCATGCGGACCGGGGATCAGCCGCGCCAGAAGCCGCCCGCCGCGCCCGGTCAGCAGCAACGAATGGGCCAGCGGAAACTGCGCGATCAGGGCTGCATTGGCCAGTGCGGCCATCGGCCATGCAACGGTGCCGAGACTTTCGCTCAGGCCAAAGAACATCGCCACGATCATCGCAAGCACACCGGCAGCAAACAGCGCGTGGCATAATACCCCGAAGTTCAGCGCAAGTGCGATGCGCCGCGCGCCAGCTGGCGGGTGCAGGGCGGCGCGGATCAGCGTGATCAGCCGTGCGATGCGCGGATCAGTCCACACGGTCATTGCACCCGCTTATTTTGGGCCAGCAGATCGGCGGCAATGGCGGTGCCGCTGTCCCACGCCGCCTCGATTCTTGGGCCAAGGCACCAGTCGCCGCCCAGATAAAGGCTGGCATCGCTGCTGCACAAAAACGGCTGCCCAAGCGCCTGAGTTACCCGCGCATAGCGCCAGCGGTGAGTGCTGACATAGGTAACGGTGGCGGGCGATGCGCCCAGCCTATCACACAGCATGGGCAGCATGCGGGCGGTCAGGGTGGCGGGATCATCCTCCAGATGTGCCGCACTGAACGCCGTACCCGCCTGCGCCACCCAAAGCACGCCTTCGGCTTGGGTGCGGCCCGGCTTGGCGCTGTCTTGCGCAATCCATGACAGCGGGTGGTCTGAATCCTTGCGGGTGAGGAAAGGGGCGGGACCCGCAACCGCAGCCATCAGCGTCAGGCACGAGGCCATCTGCACCGCGCCAAGGGATGCGACCAGCGGGTGATCCGCGCCCAAAAGGCCTGCGACCTGCGGCGCGGGCACCGTGACCACCACTTTTGTGGCAGGAAAGGTGCCGTCAGCCAGATGCAAAAGCCAGCCCCCTGCATCCGGTGTGAGGCGCAACACCTGCGTATTTTGCCGAATATCTAGCCCGACCCCAAGTGCCTTGGGAAGGGCCGACATGCCCGGCACGCCCACTTTGTGCGTGCGGCCTGTTCCATCTGCCCACCCGCCCAGCGTGCCCGCGTTTTGCAGTCCATCCAGCACGCTGGCAAAGCCAGCGCCATGCGCGTTCACATATTGCGCGCCATGGTCAAATTGCATATCCCCCGCCCGCCGGGTGGCCACGCGCCCGCCAATGCCACGCCCCTTGTCCAGCACGACGGATGCCATTCCCGCGTCAGCCAATCTGCGCGCACAGGCCAGCCCGGCCATGCCTGCGCCAATGATAATAACGGGCGTCATGCGGGCAGCACCTGTTCGAGGATGCGGGGGATGTTCTTTCTCACCTTGAAAAACCCCGCCGTGGCGTGGGGCCAGATTGCAGCATCCCAATCACGCCGCCATTCGCAAAGGGTTATGCCTGCGCGCGCCAGCGATGGGGCTGCCTGTTCCAGCCAATCATGTAACGGGCCTTGGGTGAGATAAGGCGTGGCAATCTGTGTGGCACCCGCGCCGCTGGCCCATTTGGCAAGGCCTTCGGGGTCTCCCGCGTGGATAGCCAACGGAGTTGCGCCGATGCGAAGAGCGGTATCAGCCAGCGCGCCTGCCTCGAACTCCGACACCAAGCCTGACACGGGCAGGGAGGACCGTCGATGGCTGGCACTCAGCGTGGCAACGCTGCGGATATCAAGGTCCGCAAGGTTGAAATCCTCAACGCGGCAATCCTCATCCGTGATCAGCAAGGCCGTGGGCACGCCGGGCAGCGGGGCTGTCACGGCCCGTAGCGGCAGCACGGACGGCAGACCATCGGGTTCGGTTGCCTCTAACCCTTCGGTGACCTCCGCCAGATCAGACCGCCGCGGGGTGAACCGCCCCGCAGTAAATGTCGCAATGTTCTGCGCATCCGCCGGATAGGGTTTGCCGCGCGTGTGCAGGCCCGCCGCCCAGCGCCAGCCAAGTGTGTTGGACGCGGCATCACCGTCCAGCAGATGCCGGTAAAAGAAATCCGCGCCCAGCCGCCATGGCAGGCCAAGGGTGAAAATCCAGATCGACGCGAACCACATCCGCGCGTGGTTGTGCAGATAGCCGGTATCGACCAGCTCCATTGCCCATGCATCGAAACACTCCAGCCCCGTTTGACCATTCATCGCCCGGTCCACATCACGGCGCAGGCGGCGGTCGCGGTCAAGGGCTGACAGGTCAAACTCCAGCCCGGCGCGATAGCTGGCCCAGACCTGCGGGCGGCGTTCCAGCCAGCCCTTGAAATAGCCGCGCCAGATCACCTCTTGCACGAATTTCTCGGCATCGACGGGCCCATGCGCCGCGAGCGCCGCCGCCACGGCATCCTGTTCCAGCACCAGCCTGCGCCGGATGTACGGCGACAGCACCGACACCGCCTTATGAGCGCCGGGGCCGTGGTCGGTGTTGCGGCCATTGGCATAGCGACGGCCCATGCGGGGGATGAATGCTTCCAGGTTTGCATCGCCAGCGACGCGGGTGGGGGTCCAGTCTGTCATCAGGGTTCATTCCAAGGTTTGATCGCAGTACTAGGTTTCGACCGTCGGGCGCAGTGCGACACGCGCGCGAAGTTTTGTGGCCATCAGAGACATGCCCCCGATTTTGCAATGCGGGAACAACGTGGTGGCGGGGGCATGTTAAAGCGGGCAAAGCGGCTGTTCCACCTCGGTCTCCCTTCGCCATTCAACACTGTTTGTAGGTATTTGGGCGACACTGTCCGTGACTAAACTGCTAAAGTCCCAAAAACGGGCCCCGCGCCCGGTCGGCACCGTAACTCCGCTGCTGTCAGTGTCATTGGGCAAATGCGTGCTCCCGTGTCAGGTGGGGACGCGTTGCTTGCGCAATCGGTGCAGGTGCCAGCGGTAGATCAACGGGGCCAGCACATGATCGTAAGCGATGCTTGCCATCTGCCTGATCCCGGGCAAGCCAACGATCCGGCCCAGCAGACGGTAGCGTGGCATTTGCGCCCAGAGCACCAGAAATGCCGGACGTCAGCACCCCGTCATGCAGCACATAGAGCCTGCGCGCCGCTGTATCGGCATCCAAACCCCATTGGTCGCGCGCGTCAGTGTTTAGATCATCAAACCTGATCGGCAGCCCCGCCTTGTCCGCATACCGCGCGTAATGCCCGATTTCAAAGTTACAGACCGGGCAATTGGCGTTGTAGAGAACGGATGTTTTGGTGCTTTTTTCCATATCACTCAGTTAGATTTACCGCCCGTGAAGTCAAACCGATGGCCCCTGCGCTGTGGCGTCCCATGCGGCCGGGCTAACCTGTCTGGATCGCAGCGTGAATAGCCTCGCGCGGCGTTGCAGCCTCGTTCACCAGATCCATGTGTACTGAAGAAATGCGTAGCTAAGCAGACATCCATTAGAGTAATGATATTGCTTGTTATTCATTTTCCACCTAATGGATTGAAACCACCGGCTTCCAGCCGGTCCGCTTCAGCGAATCGGCTTCTGATCTTCTCTCCTGAATTTTGAAACCCGCTGAGGCGGTATGGTTTCAAAATTCAGGAGAGAAGATCATGCGTT
>JAGXHB010000040.1 GCA_024636425.1 Roseobacter sp. | reverse complement strand
GTTTGCGATCCGGGATGAAATCACAGTCGAAGCACAGTCAGAGCTCGACGCCCTTGCCCGCGATCTGATCGAACGCTTTCAGACTCCGTCGGTTGATCCGTCTCTCGGCATTGGGGAGGGAGGTCTATTCACGGACGACGATCAGCCCTTCATCGCTGCCAATGAACTTGGCCTTGCAGCGCGTATTTCCGTAAACAGCGCGCTTGATCCCGATCGCGGCGGCGAAGTCTGGAGACTGCGCGACGGGATTGGCGCGGTTTCTCCCGGTGATGTCGGCGATGCGCGATTGCTCAATGCGTTCTCGTCCGCGCTGGCGTCCGGGCGGTCAGCCGTCAGTGGTCTGTTCAACGGCGGGTCTTACTCCGCCATCGCTCTGACGGGAACGGTAGCATCGCATTTCGGCACCGGCCGACAGGACGCCGAGCGGAGCCTGAGTTTCAATGCCGCTCAAGCCAACGAGTTGACCGAACGCTTGTTGGGCGAAGGCGTCGACAGCGATCAGGAGCTGCAGAAGTTGCTGACCATCGAACAGGTATTCGCCGCCAATGCCCGGATGATTCAGGCTGTCGACGAAATGATGCAAACATTACTGAGGATCTAACCCATGAATGCCACATCGATCGGCGACCTTGCGCAGTCCTTCTTGCTGCGACATCGCAACACCGCACTAAAGCAGGACATGGCGCGTCTGACGCAGGAGCTTGCGACCGGTCAGGTGGCAGACACGCGTCAGGCTCTGGCCGGAAATTACAGCTATCTGACTGAACTTGAGCGAAATCTTGATGTTCTGGCCGGCTACAAAACCTCGCTCACAGAGGCTGGCATTTTTGCTGCAAACACCCAGACCGCTTTGGCCCGGTTCCAAGATGTGGGCGCAGATCTGGCAAACAGCCTTGTGGTCAGTGGTGGATCGACCGTTGGCGCGCAGGCAACCGACGTTGCCGCCGAAGCCCGAACGGCTGTTTCCGTGCTGGTGGGGACGTTGAATACAAGGTCAGCCGGCCGCGCCCTTTTCGGCGGCACGGCAACCGACAGGTCACCACTGGCTTCTGCGAATGTTCTTTTGTCAGATCTGAAGAATGCGGTAGCGGGGGCCACCACGCCCGATGAAATGTTCACGGCCGCAACGGCCTGGTTCGACGATCCGGCTGGATTTGATGCTGTTATCTATCAGGGAGCCGCGAAAACGCTTTCTCCTGTGCGCCTGTCAGATTCCGAAAGTGCGGCTCTGGACACGACTGCAACGGAACCACGGCTGAAAGAGATGCTGAAATTCGCCAGCCTTGCAGCGCTTGCCGACGACCCGTCGCTGGGGTTCGATGCCTTGCAACAGTCAGACGTCTTTCTGACCGCAGGCACATCCTTGCTGGGCGCGAGGGATAACCTGACGGCATTGCGCTCCAAAATAGGGTTCGTCGAAGCCCAGATCGACCGCGCAACTGTGCGCAACACAACCGAGCTTACATCAACCGGCTTTGAAAGGGACGCGTTGCTAAGCGTCGATCCCTATGAAGCTGCAACCAGACTGGAAGAGGTCCAGTTTCAACTTCAAAGCCTTTATTCGGTCACGGCAAGAATGTCTCAACTGTCGCTTGTGAACTTCCTATGATCCGCCTGATGGCCCTTGCTGTCTGTATGATGTTCAGTGCCGGGGTTTGCCTGGCCGGTCCCGTGCGCATCAAGGATCTTGTTAACTTTGACGGTGTGCGTGAAAACGATCTGGTTGGCTACGGCCTTGTCGTGGGGCTGAATGGTACAGGCGACGGCTTGCGCAACGCGCCTTTCACCGAAGACATCATGACAAATATCCTGGAGCGTTTGGGCGTCAACGTGACGGGAGAGCAGTTCAGACCTAAGAATGTCGCGGCGGTGCTTGTCACAGCAACACTTCCGGCCTTTGCACGCTCGGGAAGCCAGATTGATGTGACGATCTCGGCCATTGGCGACGCGAACAGCCTGATGGGCGGGACGCTGGTCATGACACCTATGAATGCGGCCGACGGTGAGATTTATGCCGTTGCACAAGGGACAATCATTGCTGGCGGTGCGGCGGCTGCCGGTGATGCCGGTGCCGTTATCCAAGGGGTGCCGACCGCCGGAGTGATCCCTTCCGGTGGGCGGGTGGAAAGAGAGATTGAATTTGACCTCTCTTCGCTTACCAACCTGCGCCTGGCGCTGAGAGAGGCAGACTTTACCACGGCCGGCAGGATCGAGCAGGTGATCAATGCAAATTTCGGCAAAAGGGTAGCCTTCATGCTCGACAGCGGGACGGTTCAGCTGGATATCGCGCGGACTGACATGCAATCCGTTGCACATGCGCTTGGCCGGATAGAAAATCTGGCCGTCGAACCCGAGCGCAAAGCCCGTGTCGTCGTGGACCAGCGGTCGGGGACGATCGTGATGGGAGAGGATGTACGTATTTCACGTGTCGCCGTGTCGCAAGGGAACCTGACATTGCGCATTCAGGAAGAACCTCTCGTGGTGCAACCGAATCCGTTTGCCGAAGGACAGACGCTGCTGGTCCCGAGGACGCGTGCCGCAGTCGAGGAAGAACCCGGGATCGGCCTTGCCGAAGTACCGAACGGCGCATCACTTTCCGAAGTCGTCAGCGGTCTGAATGCCTTGGGAGTTTCTCCCCGGGACATGATCGACATCCTGAAAAGCATCAAGGCGGCTGGCGCTTTGCACGCTGAATTCATCGTCCGCTAGGGGTTAGGCCGCACCCCATCGACTTCCTCAGGGGCAATAGCGCAGTTGCTGGCCTGAAGCGCTGACAATCCGCCCAGATTGTCGCGCTATACGCCCACTGGCCTAAATCGAAGAACTCGTTGCACTCAAGTATAATACCCTCCGTGTTTGTCCATATGCCGACATTTATTCAGAACCACGCCCAACATGTTTGTTTGCGC
Source organism: Roseobacter sp. (assembly GCA_024636425.1). GTDB lineage: Bacteria > Pseudomonadota > Alphaproteobacteria > Rhodobacterales > Rhodobacteraceae > Sulfitobacter. The sequence goes on along the minus strand of JAGXHB010000040.1, from coordinate 5,602 downwards.
CGCAATCTCCCGCTCGCACAGATCAATCTCTTGAACGGTCGTCTTTTCAGCCTCTGCAATCAGCAAGGCACAATCGACATGCACCGCGAATTTCAGGAAATCCGGGCTTTCCAACAAAGGGGGCGTGTCAATGACCACAATATCAGGCTGAAACTGTTCCTGAATAGACGCGAGTGACAAGGGCACATGACGGCTTTGCAAAAAGTCTTCATCGCAACTGGCAGGGGCACTATTTCCTGCGAAGGCGAGATTTTCCCGCAAGCGACGCGCTGATGCCGGAAACTCATCCCCACCACGGATGAATTCATCAAGCGCCACTGTCTGCGTAACGCCGATCATGTGAGCAAGCGAAGGGCGTCTGAAATCAAAATCCAACAGAACAACCCTCACATCAGCCTGCTGACTAAGAGAGTGAGCGATCTCCAAGGCGATGCTGCTTTTTCCGCACCCCGCTGCCGGCGAGGCAATAGCCAGACTGCGCCAGTCGTTCTTGTTCATATGCAACTGGATACGCGTCCGCAGCAGTTCGACATGGTGGCGCATTTCTATTGAAACACGAGGGTCCGAACTGGCTGACTGGTTCAGAGATGTGGGCTGGTGAACGGGGATGCTCTCCCAAGCGTCCGCCATCCGTGCCAAATGCCTAAGGCTGGGGTTCTCTCGAAAGACAGGTCGCCGCGCTGGCCCGGTGAGATGTTCTTGCGGATGGGAATTGAGTGTGTTTTGCATTTTATGCACCAAATATTTTGAAGATTGGATGGGCAAAGGAAGCAGATAGAAAGGCCGCGGTCACAGCAGCCGATTGACCGGCAAGTGCTGCGACAGATCTGCCATCGGTGTAGCTCGCGAGGGTCTTCTCAAAAGGCAGCGTTGCAAAAGGCGTGATGCCCAGCCCGTCTATCAGATCTTGAGGGCGCCGCACCGTTTTGGTCAGCCTTAGCGTGATCAGCAGGACAGCCAAACCGAGTGCAAGGCCAGCCAATGCACCTGAAATAATGGCTGTCCTTAAAGAAAACCCTTCTGGCTTCGAGGGTACAACAGCCCTTTCGAAAACAGTCAATCGCTGGCCTTTTTGAAGTGTCTCGATCATCTCGCCTGTTTCAGCACGCGCCTTGTTTGCAATGGCTTGGTCATACTGAATTCGGGTGTTTGCCTTGGCGCGTTCAAGATTTCCAAGGAGAATTGCGTTTTCGGTCGTCGCGTCAATCGAGCGGGCCAGATCATCCAGTTTCACGACGATGTGCCCCTTTCGTTTGTCCAACACAGCGATCTGACGGTCCAACGCGGCCAGCGACAGGTCGTCTTCGGCTGATCGCCGCAGACCAGCGCCACCCGCCTGTTGTAGCGCGCCACTTGATTGCAGGGCAGCCAAACGGGATTTCAAAATCTGAACTTTTGGATTGCGCGCGGACAGGAGCGTCTGCTGGGCTGATAATTCCGCCTGAAGTTGCTGCATTTTTTCTTGATCAATGGGGATAGTTACGTTCTGCGTTGCCCCCTCCCCTTGCGCAAAAAGCCTTTGTTTCTCTGACAGCAGCATGCGCTTTTCCATCACCGCAGCACGATCTTCTTCGATCTTCATCAGATGCTCTTCAGCGGCGTTCTGGTGCTTTCGGCGGAAATCCAGGCTGTCGGGAAGCGCGTCACTTTGTTTTTGAGTGAACGCGAGGATCTGTTTGTCATGGAACGCGAGTTCCGCATCAAGGCGCGCCACCTCCTGCTTGAAAAACTCGAGCGTTTTGGTAGCGCTTCGGGTCCGCAGCGCGACGTCTTCGCGCAGAATTATGTCCAGAATTTCATTGCTGACAGTCGCGGCTGTTCGGGCATCTGGCCACCTGAACGCAACGGTCACCAACGTCGGCGCCTCCCGTCCGCCCACCGTCGTCAGGCTGATACGCTCACGCATTTCCTGAACAGTTCTTTCGGCGCGCGACCCGGTGGCTTCGTGGGGAAAAAGGCCCAGCCGCTCCGCCAGATCCAGAACCGTCTGCCGTCTGAGAATGCGCTGGCGGACAAGCTCAACCTGTTCTGCACCTTGTGATCGCACGGTGGAGACCGCCAGGTCGCCCGGAATCTCCTGCGCTTCCACCAAGAGCCGTGCCTGTCCGACATAATCCTGCGGCATGATCCGCATCAGTCCATATCCCGCCGCGCCGCCAAGCGTGGCGATCAGGATCAGCCAATGCATCTGGCGTAGCAACCGTTTGAAATAAAAGCGCCAGTCCATCTTCACCAACACTTTTCGGGGCGCGCGTTATGTTTGATGCAATTTGGCTGAAAGCACATGGGAGACCTCTTGCTCGATAGAAATGCGCCAGACCATCCCGAAGGGGTTCTGGCCCATACTTTGTGCAGGGTCTTGTCTTAATAGGTCGTTAATGCGCGCAGGTTGAGCACGGCGCGACCCCATCAAGGCCATTAACCCGACGGTAACCAATCCTCTTTAGCGATTGTGGTCTGGGTAACTGACACACTTTCGCAGCAAAGGAAGATGACCGATGAGCATGCACTATGTTGACCCGTCTACAGTCTGCGCGCCCGTGGCACGGGCCGATCCATCGATACCGATTGTCGCCCGCCCCAGTCATGAACGTCGGGGATATTACCGCGCATCCGGCAAACGATACCTGGATGTTTTTCTGTGCCTTGTTCTTCTTCCCTTTGCAGTGCCGGTTATCCTGTTTCTGGCGGGGGTCATCCTGCTTACGGGGCACCCCCCGTTTTTCATTCAAAACCGCATCGGGCGACATGGACAGATCTTCAGGATGTGGAAGCTCAGGTCGATGATGCGTGACAGCGACAAAATGCTGGAAACGTATCTTGCCAAAGACAGAACCGCGCGTCTGGAGTGGCGTGACGCGCAAAAGCTACGGTGCGATCCGCGTGTCACGCCCTTCGGATCATTCTTGCGCCGAACCTCGCTTGATGAGCTTCCGCAGCTCTGGAACGTTCTGCGCGGTGACATGAGCCTTGTGGGACCAAGGCCGATGCTGATCACTCAGCAGCCACTGTATCACGGACGCGATTACTATAGTTTGCGCCCCGGCATCAGCGGAAACTGGCAGGTGTCGTCACGCAATGAATCCCGGTTTTCCGATCGCGCCACTTTTGACACATCGTATAATCAGAACCTCTGTTTGCTAAATGATTTGAATATCTTGAAAGATACCTTCGGGGCGGTTTTACGTGCAACGGGCCGGTGACGTTTTGGCAGAGCTGACGGTTATCATTGTGAGCTACAACACCGCCGCGCTGACACTTCGTGCGATAGAAACGCTGTTGGCACAGACGGTTCTGACCAGCATCGACTGTGTGGTCTTTGATAATGCGTCTTCCGACGGGTCGGCCAATCTGGTCCGTGACGCCTTCCCCTGCGTCAAGGTCATCGCGTCGCCGCAAAATATCGGTTTTGCGGCGGCGAATAATCAGGCCGCCAAAGCCTGCAAAACGCCTTATATCTTGTTGCTGAACCCCGATACCGAGATACAGGATGGGGCGGTCGATGCGTTGATGGCGTTTGCCCTGCAACAGCCGGGCGCAGGCATCTGGGGCGGCCGAACGGTATTTGCCGATGGCCGTCTGAATATTGCCTCGTGCTGGGCCGCGCCTACGCTGCGCAGTCTTTTGATGCGCGCGACTGGGCTTAGCGCCATTTTCGCACACAGACAGTTCTTTAATCCCGAAGGATATGGCGGTTGGGCGCGAGACAATCAGCGCCCGGTCGATATTGTCGTGGGCTGCTTCATGCTGGTGGAAAAACGCGTTTGGGACGCCCTTGGCGGCTTTAGGGAGAAGTATTTCATGTATGGCGAAGATGCGGATCTTTGCCTGCGCGCGCGGAAACTGGGGTATCGCCCGATGATCACACCGACGGCGCAAATCCTTCATCATGTGGGTGCATCGACCCCGAAGAACGAAGAGAAAGCCGTTCTTGTGATGAAAGCCCGCGTCGCGTTGATCAAAGACCACTGGCCACGCTGGAAAGTCGGTACAGGCCTTTGGCTGATGTGGCTTTGGGCCGCGATACGCTATCTTGTCACACGTCCGGCGCGTGGCTTGCCCGCACCGCGCCTGACAAGCAGCACCGACCGCTGGCGCATCTTGTGGAAGCGCCGTCGGGAATGGCTTTCGGGCTATGATCAGGCATAGTACTGGATCAGACGTTTTGCGACGACCGTTGGTGAAAATCTATCCACATCGCAAAGCTGCGATGACGCCATCGCGCCCAGATAGGCCGATGTGACAGAAAACGTCGAATGCCGCGAGTAGATAAGGCGGTCACATCGGGAGAGTTGCCACATATCAATCAGGGCATTCTCGGCTTCATGCTGTTTTGCAACGGTGGAGTTCGGATGATGCAAGCGCGCGCCATCCTCGGCCAGATGTTTGTGATGACTGTAGATCTGGCCAAACTCCTGCTCCATCCCAGCCTGAACCGCGGCGCTGTCGGTGGCGAGGAATATTCTCGTGTCCGGTGCCCTGCGCAGATGCGCCTGCAAGCATGCCTTGATCCGGTCCAGAGGCACCTTGCGATCGGTGTATCTGATGTGAACCCCAATGCTGGGGCTCTCCATTTCAATCGCAAGCGCGTCTACCGCGGCTGCAACCCGGTCGTTTGGGATGAAATAATGCGCAAGATAGGCGCGGATGATCTGGGCATCCGTTTTGCCAGAAAAGCGCCGGTCCCGTCGCAGATGGGGCCGCAGACGGCCAAACTTTGGCAAGTAGGACCAAAAGACCGCAATATCTTCTGCGGTTTCAAGCTGCCGGAGGTTGGTACATAGACTGCGATAGGCGACCGGGCCGGAATGACCGTTTGGCATGAATTTGTCGATCATCTGCTGCGGTGTCCGGTTCAAATGACCGCTCCAGATCTTGGGGGACACCGGCGCGACACGGCTGTCAGACTCCCCGCAGTCCAAGGTAATCGGGGATTGAAACAGCAGCGGATAGGCATTCTGACCTTCGGGCGCATAGCTGCCGTCGCGCCAGTCGATGACCGGCGCACGACCTGTCAGATCAGCGAAGACCAGGCCACAGACAGCAGACAGAATACGATTGCCCAGCCCTCCTTTGCCTTTGATCAGAAGAGTGCCCTTGGTCATCCTGCCGTCCTGTCCCTTCAATTGCCGCACTACGGCAAGATCCCGGTCACAAGTTTACAATTCATTAACTGTTCAAGGCCCAAACTGCGGAAGATCAAATTGATTTCAGAAAGGGCTGAAATGTCCCGACTTCCCGTCAAAGCCATACTGAGCTGCGCCTTTGCCATCGCTTTGATTGCAGCGTTGATGCTTCCGCAGAGTGGTATGGCGCAGACATATCAGGTCAGGCCCGGCGACGTGCTTTTGGTCGAAGTGCTTGAGGATCCGACGCTGAACCGCTCGGTTCTGGTCGCGCCGGACGGGCGGATCACGGTGCCTCTTGCCGGATCGATCCAGGTGTCGGGCCAATCTGTGGAAGGGGTGCAACGCAGTCTGACCGCTCGACTGACAAGCGGTTTTACCAACCCGCCGAATGTTTTCGTCTCGCTCGAACGCCCGACCGAAAGAGAAAGGCAGGACCGCGAGCCGAATACCCCGCCACTCATTTCGGTCTTCGT
>JAGXHB010000267.1 GCA_024636425.1 Roseobacter sp. | reverse complement strand
TTGCGGATTATCGCGCGGCAGTTCGATGGTGCATCTCAGACTGTCCGGTCCAAGATCGAAACTCGTTTGCGCCCCAAGCGTGTGCGGCAACGCCCGCTCGATCAATTGTCGTCCAAAGCCGTCCGTGGCGTCAGTCTTTCCGGGCGCGTCCCGGACAAGGCCCGACTCCTGCCAGTCGATGCAAATCCAGCATTCCCCGTCATGTCCGCGCAATTTCCAGGTCACGTCGAGCCGGCCTCCGTTTGCGGAAAGTGCGCCGTGTTTTCGACCCAGACCTGCCGTTCATTAGCTACGCAAATGCTACGGTGCAGCTATCGCATTCCCCTCATCCGTTCTCTTCGCAGCATTTCCGTTGGCGGGCTGACAGCAACGCGGACGAAGTGTGAATTCGCTGCGGCTGCGCCAATTTCAGCCTATTTAGCGTCTGCTAAAAATCGTGGTATCCGCCTGAGCCAGAAAGGCCTGAGTTTTGTCCAGCACACGGAAAGAGGGTGAAAGCCAGATACCAACTTGGCGGCGTTACAAAATGACGACATGCGACGTCACTGAGCCAATATCTCGGCCAGCAGCGGATTGGGGAACCGGCGTTGTAGCGTGACAGCCATGAACGCTTCGTTCATGCCGTCGAGCGTTGCAGCCTCGACCAGAAAACCTGTTTCGAGTTCATCGCGCACCACGATCGGGGGAATGATGGCAAGGCCCGCGTCAGCACGGGCCAGCAGACGGATCATCGCCATATCGTCGACTTCAGCAGCGATGATCGGGTTCACATCAAGTCGCATGGCGAGCGTATCGAAAGCCGCGCGAAGAACCGTTTCGGGTGCAGGTAGGATCAGGGGCTCGGAGGACAGCAGGAGATCCAGCGGACGCGGTGGCGTCCCGACGCGGGCGGGCGTGCCGATGAGGCTGACCGCCTGTTCGTCCATCCGGTGGATCAACCACGGACTGACCGCATCGCGCGGCGGGGCAAGGTTGGTCAACACGACATCCAGCGCCAACGCTTCCAGCCCGCGCAACAGCTCGTCCTGAGACCCCGACCGCAGCACGATCTCCACATCGGGACGGCCGATCAGCGGACGCAGGAACTGCATCTGGAAATTGCGCGAGAGCGTCGCCAAAGCCCCCACACGCAGTGCCCGGCGGACGCGTCCGGTGTCGCGCAGGGTCGCGGTCAGGTCTTCGGCGGTGCGGAAAATCGCCTCGGCATGGTCGAGAGCGATCCGCCCCGCTTCGGTCAGGATAAGCCCACGACCCCGCCGCTCGAACAGATCATGGCCCAGCGATGCCTCAAGTGCGCGCAACTGCGTGGAAAGTGCCGATTGGGACAGGTTCAGCGACCGCGCGGCACCGGTCAGCGTGCCGACGGTCGCCACCGCCCTGAACAGACGCAAATGGTGCAGATTGATTTTCATCACTCTTCTATAAAACAGAATGTTAACGATCAATATATGTAATTTTATGAACTTCGGTCAACGACTACACGTCCGGCGATGGTCCTCAGTACGGATGCCGCCACGATGCTCTTTCCACTTACAGCTTTTGCCCCGCTCATCCTTCTTGCCGCCGCAGCACTTTTCCTGACGCGGCCGGGGTGCCGCCCCCGTCGCCTGCTTTCGATCGCCGAAGGATCGGCACTGGTCGCCATCGGTCTTGTCGTGGCCGGTGCCGTTCAGCTCTGGACAGTCGGATCACAGGCTCACCCGGCGAGCGGGTTTGCATTCGTCCGGCTGGACGCCATCAGCGCCACGCTGGCGCTGCTGGTATCCTTCATCGGTTGGGTTGTGACGCGCTATGCAAGGCGGGCACTCGACGGAGAAGCGCGCGAGGGCACGTTTCACGGCTGGACGCTGGCCACGATTGCAGCGGTGCTGGTGCTGGTTCAGGCGGGCAACCTTGTAATCCTGATCGCCAGCTTCATCGCGGTCGGCATCTTCCTGCGCCAGCTTCTGCTGTTCTATCCAGACCGGAACGAGGCCCGGCGGGCGGCGTCCAAGTTCACACGGGTCTGGACCGCCAGTGACGTGACCCTGATCGTGGCGGCAGCTTTGCTTTGGCAAGCCTTCGGCACATTTGACATCGCGACACTGAACGCGGCCGCAAACGACGGGCTGCCTGCCTCAGCGCAGGTCGCAGTGGCGCTGCTGGTCCTGACGGCACTGCTCAAGACGGCGATGCTGCCCGTCCACGGCTGGTTGACCGAGGTGATGGAAGCCCCGACGCCTGTCTCGGCACTGCTGCACGCAGGCGTCATCAACGCGGGCGGCGTTCTTTTGATCACCCTCTCGGACGTCGTGCAGCAAAGCCCCGGTGCCATGGCGATATTGGTGATGCTGGGCGGACTGACCGCGCTGTTCGCGGGTGTCGTGATGCTGACGCAAAGCGCTATCAAAACGGCGCTGGCCTGGTCGACCATTGCGCAGATGGGCTTCATGTTGTTACAATGCGGACTGGGTCTGTGGCCGCTGGCCCTGCTGCATATCGTGGCTCATTCGCTTTATAAGGCGCATGCCTTCCTGTCATCGGGCAACGCGGTGCGGACGGTCAACGCGATCCGCAAGCCCGGACCGGTCGCCGTGCCGGGACCCGGTGCCGTGCTGCGATCCTTTGGGCTGGCGCTGGCGCTTTACGGCACTGTCGCCATTGCTTTCACGCTGGTCGTGGGGCCGAAGACGCCACAGGCGTTGGCCCTCGGGGCGATCCTCGTCTTCGGCGTGTCCTACCTGATCGCTCAGGGCCTTGCCGATGCCGCGCCAGGTGCCCTGACACGGTTGACCGTCGCGGCCTCGCTGGTGACAGCATTGGCGTATTTCGCGTTTCATGTGGCAGCACAGGTCCTTTGGGGACCGGCCCTTCCCGTACCCCCCGTGGCTGGTGCCATGGAGTGGCAGTTGATCGTCCTTGCCGTCTTGTCTTTTGGAGGGGTTGCGGTGGCGCAAGCGCTTTTTCCCTACTGGGCGCATCACCCTTCGACTGCGGGTCTGCGGGTGCATCTGGCCAATGGCCTTTACCTCAATGCGGTATTCGACCGGATGATCGGTGGTTTCCGAGTGTCGCATAAATCCTGACCGGAGATTTTCCATGTTTTTCAAAGCCACACCCGTCGCACCGGATCAGGTGACCGCCATGCTGGACGCCGTCGAAGCCGCAGCACGCGTGATCCCACCGGCCTTTCCGCTCGATGCCACGGTGGCCGTCAATCCGTTTCTCGGCCAAACGGGCGAAGATCTGGCCCATGCCGCCGCGCGTCTGGGCCGCGTCGCAGGTGTTAGCCTGACGCCACCGCGCCCGGGATACGTCGCAAAAATCGCGGCGGGCGAGATCACGGATGATGATCTGGCAACCGCGCTGATCGCATCGAACTCACCCTTGAAGCCCCGCGATCTGACGCTGCTGAAAGCAAAGATCCATGTCGATGCGCCGCAACCTGCGGCGCTGCCGACCGTCGCGGATCTGGTAGCCAAGGCGACCGGCACCGACTGGCCCGCGATTCTGCACCGGTGCTTCGGTCTATGGGCCGCGGGTCATTTTGACCGCGGTCAGGCCCTGTGGACGCCACGGCATGACCATACGGCCTATGCCGCATGGCGCGAGTGGGCCTCCCATGACCTGACACCCGAGATTGCGGGGCTGGCCGGGTTCTGTGCCCATGTCTCGCAGGCACCCGATACCGCCGAGCGCGCGATCCTGCGCGCGGCGGAGCGTTTGGGCCTGACGAAAGACGCCGGACCGACCGCCTTTCACCGTCTTCTCGTCGATCTGGGCGGCTGGTCACAACACGCGCGGTGGCTCTTGTGGCAGGCGGAACTTTCTGGCGGGACCGACAGCACCCTGACCGACCTGTTGGCGATCCGCCTGATCTGGGACGAGGCGCTACTGGCCCAGTGCCCACAGGTTATGGAAGACTGGCAGGCCAGTGTTGCAGCGCACACGGCACCCGTCTCGCCCACGCCCGACCAGGTGCTCGACGCTATCTTGCAGGAGGCCTCCGAACGCGGCCACCAACGGCGGCTTGCCTCGGTCCTTTCGGGCCCAACTGTGCGCGATGGACGCCCCGACCTCCAGGCCGCGTTTTGCATCGACGTCCGGTCCGAAGTGATACGGCGGGCGCTCGAGACGCAGGACCACGGGATCGAAACGCTCGGCTTTGCCGGTTTCTTCGGACTGCCCGTGGCACACCGCCCGCACGGCACTGACGAGGTTCAAGTCCATCTGCCTGCCCTGTTGAATCCCACGTTGATCTCGACCAGCCACACCGACGCATCCAGCGAAACCGCGGCCCGCATCAGTGCCCGTGCCACGCGGGCCTGGGGCCGGTTCCGGCAAGCGGCGGTATCCTCCTTTGCCTTTGTCGAGGCGGCGGGGCCTGCCTACGGGGTAAAATTGGTGAAGGACGCTCTTGGGCGTGGCGTGACTGGGTTCGCACTGGGCCCGATGCCCCGGCTCGAAAAGGAACTCTCGCCCGAGGCCAAGGCGCAGACGGCGGCCTCAGTCCTGCGCGCCATGAGCCTGACACAGAATGCGGCACGGCTGGTCCTGTTGATTGGACACGGAGCCCAACTGACCAACAATCCGCACGAAAGTGGGTATCACTGCGGGGCCTGTTGCGGCCAGACTGGCGAAGTGTCAGCCCGCCTGCTGGCCGCGCTGCTCAACGACCCCGAGACGCGTGCAGGCTTGCCGCAGCATGGCATCCATTTGGCCAAAGGCACACATTTCGTAGCTGCCCTGCATGACACCGTGACGGATGAGGTGACGCTTTATCTCGACACGGCAGCACCGGATCATGCAACCGATCTGTCCCGCGCGCGGGGCTGGCTTTCCGCTGCAAGCGGTCTGGCGCGGGCGGAACGCGCGCAGCGCCTACCCGGTGCGACCAGCGGCAACCTGCTGGATCGCGCGTCCGACTGGGCCGAGATGCGCCCCGAATGGGGCCTTGCAGGCTGCGCCGCCTTTATCGCCGCCCCACGCAACACGACCGCAGGCCGTGATCTGAAGGGCCGCGCCTTTCTGCACACCTACGACTGGCGCGCCGATGACGGGTTCGCCACGCTTGAGTTGATCATGACAGCACCGGTCGTGGTCGCAAGCTGGATTAGCCTGCAATACTACGGCTCGACCGTCGCACCGCAGGTGTTC